>JAGAHK010000180.1 GCA_017627115.1 Bacillota bacterium
CCTTTACTTTGTCAAAGAAATCATGCTCGCGCATACAGCCGTATTTGATGAACGGGCTTATATCGTCCCAGAACTTCGCATACTCGTCACGGCTCTTTTTAAACAGGCTGTTGAGCTTGTCCGCAACCTTTTTGGTGATGTACTTGCTCATTTTTGTTACATAGCCGTCATTCTGCAAAAAGCTTCGGCTTACGTTGAGCGGCAGGTCGGGGCAGTCTATCGTACCCTTTAAAAGCAGCAGGAATTCGGGTATAACTTCCTTTAAGTTGTCCGCAATAAATACCTGGTTGTTGTACAGTTTTACCTGTCCCTCTATGCTTTCAAGCTCGTGCTTCAGTTTCGGGAAGTAGAGTATGCCTTTCAGGCGGAAAGGATAGTCCATGTTAAGGTGTATCCAGAACAGAGGCTCGTTAAAGTCCATAAATACCTTGTGGTAGAACTCCTTGTATTCCTCATCCGTACATTCGCTCGGTTTTTTAAGCCATAAAGGCGTTGTGTCGTTTATCGGCTTCGGCTCCTCGGGCTCTTTCTTGTCCTCGCCGTCCTCAACGGTCTCCTCCGATGCCTTTTTCAGATCCTCAATATCCTCAAAGAATATCTCAACGGGCATAAAATAACAGTATTTTTCAAGTATCTCTTTCAGCTTCCACTTGTCAAGAAAATCCTTGCTGTCCTCGCCTATGTGCAGGATAATGTCGGTACCGCGCTCCGTGCGTGTGCCCTCGTCCATTTCGTATTCAACACCGCCGTCACATGACCAATGTGCGGGCTTTGCATCCTCTTTGTAGCTTAAAGACTCTATCTCGACCTTGTCGGCTACCATAAACGCAGAGTAGAAGCCAAGACCGAAGTGACCGATAATGTCGTTGCCGTCACCCATCTGCTCCTGATATTTCGATATGAAATCATTTGCGCCCGAGAATGCTATCTGTGTGATGTACTCCTTTATCTCGTCCGCCGTCATACCAAGACCGTTATCGGAGACCGTGATCACCTTGTTTTCCTTGTCAAGCTGTACTTTGATGCTGTATTTTTCGCCCTCTTCGGCTTTTGCCTCGCCCATATCTACAAGCTTTTTGAACTTGCTCACCGCATCGCAGCCGTTTGAAACAAGCTCACGAAGAAAAATATCGCTGTCCGAATAAAGCCATTTTTTGATAACGGGCAGAATGTTCTCACTGTTGATGGATAAATTACCTTTTTCCATAATGTCATCTCCTATAAGATAAAATAAAATTCAAAAGCAAAATTTTTGGTTTTCAAAATTTTGCTTACTTACCATATTTTATCGCTGCCGCGGAAGTGATAAAGAAGCGCGATAAAATTTAATTCAAAGGCAAATTTTTTGGGTTTTAAAAATTTGCCAACCTACAGTATTTTATCGCCGCCGCGGTAGAGATAAAGAAGCGCGATAAAATTTAATTCAAAAGCAAAATTTTTGGTTTTCAAAATTTTGCTAACTTACCATATTTTCTCGCTGCTGCGGTTATGATAAAACAGCGCGATAAAATTTATGTCGTAATATAAGAATAAATCTCTTACTGAATATAATTATAACACAGAAAGAAAAAATGTCAAGAAAAAATTAGCACTCATTTAAGTTGAGTGCTAACAAGATTATTTTTCTTCAATTATACATTTGTTTATATCCACGTCCACAACTATTATATCCACGCCTATTTTCTTTATGTCGCACCATTTTATGCAGAGTTCCTGCCCGCCGAAAAGCCCGAAAAACCTGCCCGGTGCAGGCACTATTATCGCCGCGACGCAGCCGCAGGAGGTATCTACCTCAATATCGGTCACACACCCCAAACGCAGCCCATCGCGGATATTTATAACTTCCTTTTGTTTAAGACTTTGTATGCGGTCCATACTATCACCAAAAAGGCGGTTTCAATTATTATATGCGCTTTCCTGCCCGTAAATGTCATAAGCGGTAAGTTGGCTGTAAATAGGAAAAATATAATTGTTTGACGGTTGGGGAAATTATTATTTTTGCTCGTTGTTAAGTTGCATTAGTCTTGGCTCCCCTTTAGCGCAGCGATCAGGGGAGCTGGCAGCCGAAGGCTGACTGAGGGGTTTACAATTGTTGTTGCTTATCGTTACACAACACTAATGTCGTTGCAAATAAACCCCTCCACCACGCTGCGCGCGGTCCCCCTCCCCTAAACGCTTACGCTAAAGGGGAGGCGAGACTAATGCAACGTCTTTTCTTTTTTAAAGTAACTCAAAGCGCCGCAGGCTAAAATCCGCAGGCGGAAACCGCGTTTTCGCCGAGGAGAAAAACTTGATTTTTCATACCTTACAGGCTTTCAAGTGACGCTGAAAGCGGCGCGCAGACAAGACTGCCGAAATGGCAAAAAGCCTGCTTTTTGCCAAATCAAAACTCTATCCCCTTCAGCCATTTCAGCAGCAGCCAGAACCATTGGTCGGTGCCATAGGTGCCCGTTGCAAGGCCGAGACCGTGTCTGCCCGTCGGGAAAAGGTGGAGTTCAACGGGTATCTCGTTTTGTTTGAGAGCCGTTGCGAGTTTAAGGCTGTTAATGCAGTTTACGGACTTATCCTCGTAGGTATGCCACATAAACACGGGCGGCATATCTTTGCGTACATTAAGGTCGAGAGAAAGCAGCTTTTTAAGCTCCGCATCGCCGCCCGTAAGCTTTTCGGACGAACCCTCGTGTCTGTATTCGTCAACTAAATTGGAAACCGAATAGCAGAGTATAAGCGCATTCGGTCTTGCGCTGACCTCGTCGGATGCATCGGTATGGGGATAATCGTATTTATCGTAGTTTTCGGAAAGTATGCCCGCAAGGCTGCCGCCTGCCGAGAAGCCCATAGCGGCTATTTTTTCGGGGTCGGTCCCGAGTGCAGCGGCATTGCTGCGGATATAGCGCATTGCCCTTTGCGCATCGTTGAGCATAACGGGGTGAGCGTAGGGGTATACCCTGTAATTCAGCACAAAAGCGTTGTAGCCGTTGCCGACAAATTCGTTTGCTATTACCGAACCCTCGTGTTCCGCGCGGTGGTCGTAGCCGCCGCCGGGGATAATAAGTATCGCAGGTCGCACGGTATCGTCACCCACAAGATAGCAGTCAAGGGTGGGGCAGTTCTCGTTATGTTCGTTTATGTAATCTTTATTGTAGAGAGGTATGTCTTTCTCCCAAAGTTCAACTCTGTTCATAAATGTCTCCTGAATATCAGATCGTCAGTATCTCAACACCCGTTTCGGTAACGACCACGGTATGCTCCCACTGTGCCGAAAGGCTGCCGTCGCGTGTTACCACAGTCCAGTCGTCATCGAGTATATCACATTCAAAATTGCCCATATTTATCATAGGCTCTACCGTAAGTACCATACCCGGCACAAGTATCATTGATTTTTTCTTGCTTCTGTAATGGTTTACAACGGGTTCGAGGTGGAAACCTATGCCGACACCGTGACCGCTTAAAGCACGCACAACACCGTAATGATACTTATCGGCTATATCGTGTATAACATTGCCTATCTCGGCAACGGGAGTATAGGGCTTTATGGCGTTTATGCCCGCAAACATCATTTCTTTCGTGCGCTCGCAAAGGTCCTTTGCCTCCTGCGCAACATCGCCTATAAGGTACATACGGCTCATATCCGAATAATAGCCGTCAAGTATGGTCGTTACATCAACATTGATAATATCGCCGTTTTTAAGCCTTGTATCGTCGGGTATGCCGTGACAGATAACATCGTTTATAGAAGTACAGCAGCTTTTCGGGAAGCCCTCGTAATTGAGCGGTGCGGGTATGCCGCCTGCTTCTTTCGTCATTTTGTAAACAAGTTGGTCTATCTCGTCCGTGCTTACGCCTTCGCCTATCATCTCGCCTATGGCATCCATTATCGCGATAGACACCTTTGAGCTTTTTCTTATGCCCTCTATCCGGTCGGGGTCGAGTATGAGTGAGCGGTCGGGGATGGTGTAGCCCTCAAGCACATACTTTGCCATATTCCCCTCGTCACTCTTTTCGTGACAAACCTTGTATTTTTTGCCGCTGCCGCACCAACAGCGGTCATTCCTGCCTATCTTGTACATTTTTGTTGACCTCTTTTCTGTAAAATTCAATTAATTCTTTATATTCTTTGCCCTCCAGGGCATCAAGCCCTTTGACGGATAAGCCATAGTTATATTCGCGGCCGCTGCCGCCGCTTCGCTCAAACCAGCCGAAAACATTGGAGTTGAGCGCATTTTTCATCTTGTCGGGATAACCGAGTTTTTTGATCTCGCGCACCTTTATCTTGCCGTAGACCTCCAAATGGCACAGCGCAAGCACGGATGCCTCTTTGTATGCCGTAACTATTTTTTTGCCCGTGCTGCCGCCCGTGTTGCGGTCCTCGGTTCGCTGGTCGAATTCTTTTTTTATATATTCGCTCCTGCGCTTGCTGACCTTTTTTACGGGTTTGGGTTCAAGCCAGAGATCCACGTTTTTCATCGAGTTGTTGCCGACGGTTATCAGCCCTATCCCAAGCTCGGTAAGAAGCTTTATCATATTGCTCGTGTTCTTCTCGCGCAGGCTTGACGGCCGCGGTATCGCAACATAAACATTCGGCGTTATGCTGCGCCTGTCCATTGCCTGATACACCACGGTGATATTAAACGACATTTTCATCTCCACAACTGCCGTTTCCTCGCCTTTTACGGCAACTATGTCGCAGTCCTTTACCTCGGAGCGCACAGTGTAGCCCAACCGCTCGAACTTGCGCTTTATCGGGTCGTACATATCGGTCTCTTTAAGTATCGTTTTTGCCATATCACTCACCGCTCATAAGGCTCTCTATCTCTTCAACGGTTTTCGGTATGCCCTCATAAACAAGCTCACAGCCGTTTTCGGTAACTACGGCATCGTCCTCTATCCTTATGCCGATACCCTCTTCCGCTATATAAAGCCCGGGTTCGACCGTCAGTACCATGCCCGCTTCAAGCAAGCCTTCGTTGTGTCTGCCCGCATCGTGCGTTTCAATGCCGAGCATATGGCTCACGCCGTGCCAATAGTACTTTCTGACCTCTTCGGGTCCGCTTATCAGCCCTATAGCCGACAGCTCTTTTTCGTAATACTTTATAAGGGTCTCGTTAAGGCTCTTGAACGGTATACCGGGGCGGATGGTGTCAAGGATAAGCTTCTGACCGTTCAGCACAATGTTGTAAAGCTGTTTCTGCCTTTCGGTAAATCTGCCGTTTACGGGGAAAGTGCGCGTTATGTCGCCGCAGTAATACTTGTATTTTGCACCCACATCGCACAAAACAAGGCTTCCGTCTTTTGCGGTGCTGCTGTTTTGGCTGTAATGCAGTATTGCCGCATTTTTGCCCGAAGCAACTATCGACTTGAAAGCAAAGTCCTTTACACCTTTCAATTTGAGGGTGTAGTCAAAATACGCTTCTATCTCGTATTCGCACATATCGGGGCGCGCTTTCTTCATCATATTTACAACGCCCTCGCCCGTTATCTCGATGGCACGGCGCAGGTTTTCAAGTTCATACGGCTGTTTTGTGCGCCGCAGCTCCGCCGCGGTATTGTACAGGTTTTTTATGTTGATATAAGGGTATTTTGCGGCTATCCTGTCTGCAAGTTCTATCTCGGGGGAGTGCATTTCAAAAACGCGGTTTTCAAGATCGAGATAAACATTTTGTATGCGCTTTCCGAAGATGATGCCCGCAAATATCTCGTTAAATTCATAATTATATGCGGTCTTTTCAATGCCGCTTGCCGCTTTCGCTTCGTCGGGCAGGATAACGGGACCTACCCACTTCGCCTTTTCCTCGTCAAAAGGCTCTATAAAAAGGGTCTCCGTGACTTCATTGCCGCTTTTTGCAAGCAAAAGTATCTCGTTTGGCTTGTCAAGCCCCGTAAAGTAAAGAAAATTCGCACTCGGCGTGAATGGGAAATTCTCGTCGCCCAGCTTGCGTACTTCGCCGCCCGAAAGAATAAGCACGGCGGAATCGTCCTCTATACAGTCCATAAGACGTTTTCGGTTGTTTTTATATATCCGGCTCATATCTTGCACCTCCGGTAAGTTATAACTAATCATAATAAATCTATTCTATTATACTACTTTTCTTCCGCAATGTAAATGTCAAATTTATTACCGTTGCTTTTCAATTTTATCATACCGTCGAAAGTGGCATAAACAGGCACTTTATGCTCATTCAGCCTTTTCACTGTTTCTTTTGACGGGTGGCGGAACTGATTATTATTTCCTGCCGATGCTATCGCAAGTCGAGGCGAGACCGCCTCTATAAATTCATTGCAGCTTGAACCTTTGCTGCCGTGATGCGCAAGTTTCAGCACATCGGCGTCAATATTGCTTTCAAGCAGCCGCTTTTCGCTCTTTTTGCTTATATCACCCGTGAAAAGTACGGAGTTTCTGCCGTGTTCAAACCGCAGCACAAGGGAGTTTTCGTTGCTGTCCTTTTCGTTATGTTCAAAGGGATAGAGGACCTCGAAAGATATATCCCCGAACACCGTTTTATCACCGCATTCAAGCGTTTTCACGGGAGTGGAGTATTCTTTTGAATATTTCATCAGCAGGTCGTAGTTCTCGTTTTTGTCGGAAAGCTCTGCAATATATATCCCGTCTATGTCCACTGCGCCGAACATATCGAAAAGCCCCTTTATATGGTCGGTATCGTTGTGCGAGATAAAGACCGCACCGACCTTTTTTACACCGCAGTAGTCAAGATAGGGCATAATGCGGTATCTGCCCGTGTCTTTGCCTATGTCCGAAACAGCGGTGCCGCCGCAGTCTATTATATATGCCGTTTTGTCTTTTGTTATTACACAGCTGTCACCCTGACCGACATAGAGAAAGCTGATGTTCACATCCCTCTCCCTCGTCAGTGTACCCGCGGCAAGAATAAGCGGCAGACATACCAATATATAGATAAACCGCCGTCTGCACGGTCGAAGCAGGAAAAACACGGTGAGAAGTGTTGCTATAAGCAAAGTGCAAAGCACTGCCGTGTTCGGATGCCCGACTTTTACTGCCGATATTCCGCCGAGCAGCCGTGTTATGCGCATAAGCAGCCCCACGAGCAGTTCAAGCGGCTTTGCGATAAGCCTTATATCGGAAAATATCAGCCCCGAAAAGCCCGTAACGAACGCATAGATGACAATAAAACTCAAAAGCGGCATAAGTATGATGTTTGTGAGTATCTCAAACGGGTTTACGGTATAAAAGTTCAGCAGCGTTATTATCCTTGAAAACAGCGAAGCGCCGAATGATGCCGCAAATACGAGGACAAGTTTTCTGTGCTTTTTCACCTTTGCCGCCGCATTTACCGCAAGCGCAATGCCGTATACCGCACCGAAAGAATACAGAAAGCCCGTATCGTACAGAAACAGCGGGTTTTTGGCAAGCAAAACAAGCGCCGCAAGCGATATGGAGCTTATAAGGTCGTAGCTTTTGTCCGTCAGCCTGCCTATCATAAGTATGTATATCATCAGCACCGCGCGCGTGACAGAAACACTGCCGCCCGTCATCACCCAATAAAGCGCAAGAAACAGCATTGTTATCGGGTAAGCCGCTCTTTTGTCGAGCCTGCTGAGCAAAAACAGCATAAATGCCGAAAGCACAGATAAATGCAGACCCGAGACCGCAAGAAAATGATAGATACCCGCTTTTCTGAAATCATCGGGTATATCGCCGTCAAGTCCGCTTTTGTCGCCCGTTACGACCGCTTTCAGCACGGCAGCCTTGTCTGCGGCAAAATTGTTGTCAAAAACGGCATTTACTCTGTCGCGTATGTAATACATAAAATTTGTGAAAATAAAAAATGAGCCTGTTTTTCTGCCTGTTACGGTAATAACGGCATCTTTTGGCTCATCAATGTAAAAGCTGTAATCACAGCCGCGTATTTTAAGGTAAAGCTTGCTGTCAAAATCCGAGGGATTGAATTTTGGGTTATGTGCATACAATCTTGCATTTATGCACATAACATCGCCGCAAAGGTAGGTGTCGGGCGAAAACATCCTTATGCCGAAAGGCTCGCTTATCTCCGTGCCGTCAGCCGTTTTGATGCGGCTTGTTTTCAGCACATAGGCGTGACCGTCCTCGCGCGGCGAAGATGATATGACCGTACATTCCGCAGTCACCTTTTCGCGGTTTGCCGCCGCATTGTCAAGCATATACTCAAAGCTTTTATCATGACCATGCGCCAAAGCCGCAAGCATACCCAAAAGCACCGCAAAAGGACAAAGCGCGCAAAAAGTACGCTTCGTTACAAAAGCACAAAGAAAAGAGGCCGCAGTTATCCCCAAAACGATCAGGGGGATATTATGTGTTTTCCCTGCAAGGACAATGCCTATGCAAAAGAAAAACAAAACATAAGGCAGTACTCTTTTCATATAAACACCTCTTTAAGTTCTCATTCAATTACATATTATCATTTTTGAGAGAAAATGTCAATATGGCGGCATCGCTCCGCTCGCCTGTCTGGCGAAAAGCAGGCTTTTCGCCAATTTGGGCAGGCTTGTCAGCGTGCCTCCCGTTGGTCGACACTTGCAAGCCTGTAAAGTATGCGAACTTCATGCGGCGCGAATGTTTACATTCACGCCGTCCCTACGGGATTTGTGCGGCTTTAGCCGCGCAAACAAGCTCCTCGGCGAAAACGCGGTATAGCGGCAGCGAACAGAATTGTTCGCGCCGTCCCTACGGGATTTGTGCCGCTTACAGCGGCGCAAACAGCCTGCGGATTAAAGCCTGCGGCGCCAAAATTACTTTAATAAAAAATTACATTTAACAGGAAATAGACAATATAAGGGGCTGAACCATTAAGTATTATCATATTCTTAATGCGACAGCCCCTTGTTTTATTATTGTATCAGTCTATATTAAACTGATTTGTTGAATTCAGCAGCGGTGTGGTGCTATTATTCTTATATTCGGTGTTTTCGGTCACAGTGCCGATAACATCGTGTTCGCCGCCGCCGTATGAAACAGCGCCCGTTACGGTATAGGTATATTCCTCGGGCTTGTCGCTGTACAAGCGGAAGTTTGCGGCTTTGTTGTTATAGCATTTAACATTTTCGAGTATGAGTGCGGGATTGGAGTTTGTGGTAACGCCGTTATGCTCGTTATCATAAGCCTCACAGTTTATAAGTTTGTGAGCTACAGCCACATTCTCGCCGCCCAGCTTGAAGCCGTTGTTTCCGCCTGCTTCATAGCTTGTTTCGCTGCCGTCATCATTAAGGTGTATACCGTTTTTGTATGATACGCAGTTTTCAAGCGTTACCGCACCTATAGCACCCGTGCTTACCTTGGTATATAGATCCCAGCCGTCATCAACATTGTGGTGAGACTTGCAGTCACGGAAAACATTGCCCTCACCGACAGTGAGTTTAGCGCCGAAGCCGTCTGCATTTATCTTGGACGGGTCACAGTTGTTGTAAGCCTCGCAGTTCAATATAAGGTTATCGGACGGCCATGTCTTTTTATCGTCACTGCCGTCTGTACGGCTTATCTGTAAGCCCATATCCTGATTGTTGTAGAACTTGCAGTTTTCTATTATGCAATGACTGCCGCCGAGATGTACGCATTTAAGGTTCGGTCCGCAGTTTGTGAAATCAATGCCCTCGATATGCCAATAATTGCCCGAAAGGACAGCGCCTGCATATTCGCCTTGATAATCAAGCACAACTTTGCCCTCTGCCTTTACAGTTTTGTAAGCCGAAGCCGTACCGTCGTTGCCCTTTGATGTTTCAAACGGTGCATTGCGGTAATATGTGCCTTCGGTCATTATTATGGTCTGACCGGGGTTTATGAGGCCTGCCGCACTGTCAAGGTCAAACGGTTTTTCTTTTGTGCCGTCACCCTTAAAACTGCCGTTTGGCGATACATAAACTTCCGCACCCGTTTTGCTCATATCTTTCTGATAAACGGTATGGCGCACTATAACAGGCTCATAGCTTGTCAGTTTTTGAGTATCATCGGGAGTGTAAACAACGGTGAAATGGTTTTCCGCATTTTTGCGGAGTTTTGCCTTTATTTCCGCTGCTTTTTCGATCTCAAGGTCTTTTGCTATGATATGTTCGTTAAGTCTGACAGTAACTCTGCCTTTGCTGTTTGAGGGCGAAAGTGCAAGCGTATAGTTTTCGTCTGTGGAATAAGCCGGGGACTTAACGGAAATATCCGCGGTCTTTCTGTCGTCCTTGACTGCGCTTACGGTCTGGCTGTACTGTTTAGCACCTGTATAGAAGTTTACATTCTCAACATCAATATCCGCCCAGCGTGCCGTGAAAAAGCCCACATAAGCCTCTTTTGACTGCGCCGTGAGGAAACTTTCATCATAATGGAAAGTGTCCTTTGTCACATCATTCTGATGATCGTAACATTTTACATAAAGACCGCCGTTCACTCTCTGCATTGTAAGTGTGTATTTGTTGCCCTCTTTGGGGAAAGTATCGGAAAGTGCCGTGGGTCCTATCCTTGTGCCGCCGCCGTCGGGTGCCGAAACACCGTCACGCACGAGCAGATTTATGCGGTTTAACTGTGTTTTCTTTTCATACTGTGCATCCGTTGTGTCACTTGGCCAGCCCGTACCGCTGTAGCCGCCCAATATAGCCATATTCGATGCAAAAACCTTGTCGCCGTCAAGCGCAACAGCAGCGCCGACTTCATCTTTCTTTGCCTTTTCGGGATCAACGGTCTGACTTCCGTCTTCTGCTTCAAGCGGTATAACGTCTTTTACCATTATACCGAAAGCCTCCTGACCGTTGCGTTTTTTATCGTCATTATCGTGCTCGAGATACTTGTTGACCGTAATGTCGGCGGTGAGAGTAAAATCTTCGCCTGCATTTATCTGCGTATAATAGAAATTCATACCGTCATGGTCGTTGGTTATCTTTCCTGCACCGTTCCATGAACGCAGGTTTATTTTGCCGTTTACCGTGCCGTAATCATCTGCCGATATACTTGTCTTTTCCGTATCGTTATAGCCCGAGGATTGACCGAAAGTTGCTCTGCGCCAATAATGCGGCGTTTCTTCCTCAACACTCGCCTTTATTGCCACAGCATCAAGGCTTGTGTCGGCAGGACGCACATATATCGTATATTCACCGACAGTATCGGTATCAAGCGCGGAGGTATCAACAGTGTAAGCACTTGTTTCTTCCATATCGCCGTTATCATAAAGTATTGCGGCTTTAAGCTCTGTTTCGGGAGCATCTCCTATTGAATACACCGTGCGCGGATATTTTGTTACAACAAGCTTTTCGGCGGTGCGTTCTTTAACATTTACCTTGAATTCGGCTTTTGCACCACCGCTTATCGGCTCAACAGCAACTTTAAGTTCGTTCTCTTTGAAATCGCTGTCAAAGCCCGTTACTTTAAAATCACGTTTTTCAAGCAGTTCGCTTGTGTTGTCGGAGTAGTGTGCGATAACTTTCATACCCGAAAGGTCAAGTTCGTCGCCAATGTAGTAATCCGTCTTTACGGGAGGTGTGAGTTCAAGTTCGGTTATGGTCTTGTCACTTACCTCAACTTTGAAACGAGCCGAAGCTGTGCCGCTGTCATAGCCTTTTTCGTTCTTGCGTGTCACGACTGCTGTGAGCGTTCCCGCTTGCGGCAGTATATCGCCGTCTTTTACAGTGCTTCCGCCAAGTTTTACGGTATAATCGTCATCCGAAAGAACTTCCTTGCTGCCGTCGGCATAATAAGCGGTAACTTCCATGCCTTGTGTGCTGAATACGGAGTTTTTTGCATAACTTGTCTTTATAGGTGTATATGTTACCTCTATATCCTTTGTAAGATGCGGTCTGACCGTAACATTGAGAGTTGTTTTTGCGCCGCCCGCACTTACCGTCAGCTTCTGGCTGCCGATATGCTCGGGCTTATAGCCCTTTACCGAAACATCTTTTGTTTCAACGCTTGTGCCGTCACTGTATGCAACAACAGCGGTCACGCCTTTAAAGCTTTCACCATATGTATATTCTGTCTGTGCCTCTTTTATTTCTATGCTTATGGGCTTTTTAGCCGCTACGGTGAGTTTGGCGTTCTTAAAGGTCGCCTTAACATTTCGCGCAATGTAAACACAGGGGTAAATATCGCCCTCGAAATTATAAACTTCTGCGGTGTAGGTCTTGCCGTCGCAGTCGAATGTATATTGGTTTCCCGATTTGGTAATGGAAAGCTTGAAAGTGCCGAGGTCTTTGCCCTCCGGCTTGAAACTGTCCGAAAGTGCATCGCCGACAGTCTTTTTGTCGCTGTTATCCCTTATTATCGGATAAATTGCGGGGTCTGACTTTTTGTCCGCAGCCCATGCGCCGAGAAAAACGGAATCGGTGTAGGTCACGGTGTCGGTTTTGCTGAATGTATCATCGAGTATGGCGATACCGACAGAACCCTGATGCGGATTGCTGCTTTCTTCCATAACGGAGTATTCATCAATGCTCACTTCAGCGGAAAATGTGAAATCCTCGTCACCTGCGATCTTCTGTGCGGCATAAATTATACTGTCCTCGCCGTCAGTGAATTTTCCGTTGTTTACCTTGTCATTGGAAAGCACAAAACCGTCTGCCGTTTCGGAAACGGTGTAGTCTTTGCCGCCTTCCTTGCCCGTCCAACCCGTTATCCAGCTGCCGTCGGCAGCAAACACGGGTGCGGCACCCGAAAAACTCATAATGGCCGCAAGTGTGAGCGGAAGTATCTTCTTTTTCATATATTGTCCTCCTTTAATTCAAGCAATTCAAACAGTTTCTCTTTTGTATTCATTTCGGGTTCACGCATAACGGCATCAAGCGCTTTTTCAAGCATTTCGCCTATTTGTCTGCCCTTTGGCACACCTGCCGCCATAAGGTCGCTGCCGTTTATCGAAAGCTGTTTTATCGTGCAGCAGTCCCCGTTTTCTATTATTTTATCGTATATACCGTTAAGCCTTATTATTTCTTTTGCATTATCTTTGTCGATCATTTCTTTTATACCGACAGCACTGCGGAAATGTATCTCAAGCAAAGCGCCCTGTCTGCCCATTTTGTTTATAAGCACGCGCATATCATATTCATCGGTAAGCGGCAGATCGCGGTTTTTTACAATATCCGCCGTCATGCGTGAGGTCTCGTTGTCGTAAGTCATTTTTTTTAACTGTCTGTTTATATCCTTACAGTTCGTAAATGCCATTATCACCGCAAGCCTTACAGGCAGCTGCTTCGGACAAAGCGGGAGCATATGCCGATGAATATCTGTATCATAGGCGTTGCCCGGGATAAAAATATCAAGTATCCCCGTCCGCTTGAAAACGCCTATCATCTCGGGATGATCACTCATAAGGGTCTTTGTGAATTCCTCGCGCACGCGCTCCGTGCTGATATTTTTTATAAGAAAAGCTTTTTCATAGACCGCTTTTTTCGTTTCTGCCTCTATTTCAAAGTCAAGCTGTGCGGAAAACCTGACAGCGCGCATTATCCTTAACGCATCTTCGTCAAAACGTGCTGCGGCATCGCCTACACCGCGTATAAGTTCTCTTTTTATATCCTCTATACCGCCGTATGGGTCCACAAAGCCTTTTTCGGGATTGTAGGCTATCGTATTCATCGTAAAATCACGCCGCGCAAGATCACCCGTTATATCATCGGTAAATATCACGCTTTCGGGGTGGCGGCTGTCCTTGTATTCACCGTCGATGCGATAGGTCGTTACTTCATATCCGATATGAGCTATCACTACGGTAACGGTACCGTGCTGTATACCCGTATCGACAGTATGGCAGTTATCCTGCGCATCAAAAATGCGTTTTACATCTTCGGGCTTTGCACTTGTGGTGATATCCCAGTCTTTGGGCGGTATGCCCAGCAGATAATCACGCACGCAGCCGCCCACGATAAAGCCCTCAAACCCGTTTTGTGCAAGGGTGTCAAGGATAAATGCAACACTTTGCGGTATACTTATTTTTTCGGTCAAATCATCACCTGCTTTATTGTCATAACATATTGTTCGAGGCAAGGAAATTGTAGATATATTCCGCAGCCTGACCGCGTGTTACGGTCTCTGTGCCGTTGTATTTGCCTTGTCTTTCAAATATCAGTCCCATTGCCGAAGCTATTGCGACTGTGCCTTTGTATTTTTCATCGACATCATCGAATTTGTCAACGAAAATGTCTTTCTGCGCAAGCTCCGTATAGCCCATAGCTTCCACAAAAACTGTGGCAACATCATATTTTGTTGCATCTTTGCGCAGCTGTGACTCGGTATAAACGGGCTTGTCGGCATATGTTATAAACTCGGCAGGGTAGGAGAAAAATGTACAGAAATCCTCCACGGTTATGGGCTTGTCGGGCTCAAACTTGCTGTAAGGCAGTCTGTAGCCGTATTCCGACAGAGTTTCAATTGTCTCCTTGTAAGGGCTGTTTTCAAGGTCGGTGTACTTGCCGTTTGCAGTTTCTTCGTATGGCTCGCCGTCATATGAGGAAATGCGTTTTCCTGTTTTTGCATCATAATAGAACGAACCGTATAAGTTGCTGCTGTCCATACCGTATACAAGCATGGGCTTGTTATTTTTTATGATATACCTTAAGCTGTGATTGTTTGCTTCAAGACAGGTGTTGAAAACGGCGGTCTCGTCAATTACGTCATCAAGTGACGGAAAATCGGTAGCATACCAATTCTTCTGATATGTGCTTATATTGTAATCGCTGTCAACGCCGATGCTCACCGACTGACCGTTTACCTCTATGCCGTTGCAGACACGTTTGTAATAAACATTGCCGTTTTCCGTTTCGACAGTGTATTCACCGCCCGAATAAATGTCGGGCGCAAGCTGCTTTATAAGCTTGTCGGCAATATCCGCTGTCTTTTTGGTGTCGTATTTAAAGTCCTTGTCATCCTGTTTTGGCATATAGTTGTAGAAATACAGTACCTCGCCCGTTTTTGCATTGAGTTCCGCACCCGCATAACCCAACATACTTGTTTCTGTTGAACCGTAGCTTATGTCTATCAAAGCCGTATCGTCCATCCAATATGTATAACTGTCCTCTATTTCGGCATCCTTGATAACGGGGAAATATTTTTTGATGATACTGTCCGCCTTTTCTTCACTTATAAGATTTTTATAGTCTTCTATAGCCTTTTTTTCGTATTGAGTCACACGTTTTGACTGTGTGGCACCGTTTAATGTATCATCGGCATATGCAGCAGTTTCTTCCGCAAACCCAAGACCGTTATCGTAGAAATTATCCTCGGCTGCCACAAGACTGCCGTCTTCTGCGTTCACATACGCAGGTTCGATAATATAAACGGGTTTTACGAACATTTTGCCCGTTATATCGTAAAAGCTTTGATATACAAGCTTGAAATGCTTGTTTTGTTTGTAGGTTTCAAGCTCTTTTGCGGTATTTATAAGTTTTGCATTGTCGGGTGCTTTGTACTCACATTTAAGTGTTTCAAAGCAGATACCCGAAAAATTGCTTATATCGCCAGTAAGTCTGTTTACGCTTATGATCACGGGTTCGTCAAGCTTTATGCCGTTTTGTGTGTAATAATAAGTAAACGAGACAGCCGAACTGCTTATTTTTGTGTTTTCGCATACAAGACTTGCCGCCGCTTCGCCGTAAAGCCCCGTAAGCACCTTTTCGGCTATTTTCTGCGCACGTACTTTGCCTATTTTTTCGTTAAGCCCCATGCTTTTGCTTTCGGAGTAATCTCTGTTGTCGTATGAATAATAGCTTGTTACACAGCCATGCTCGTCCGTGCCGATATTGTACTCACGACCGCCGTTGTCATAGCTCCAGCTTATATATGTATGGCCTGCATATTGGCTTATCTGTACGTTGGAAAGATCCTCGGGCAAGTCAAAGGCATCACGAACGGTCGTGATTATGCCCTCATAATCGGTTTCAGCCTTATCTGCCGCCAAAACAGGCAAAGCAGTAAAGAACACAGATGCTGCAATAAATAAAGCAATAAATCTTTTCATATAAATACCTCCCGTTTTTATAAGAATTATACTTTAATTATAGGACTGCGGCGGCAGTTTGTCAAGAAATACAAAGGAATTTGCCCGACAGGGAAGAAAAGGCAAAATGTTATTTCAGCAAACCTGTCGATTTTGTTTGCACTTTTTGTTTAAGTAATAATTGATCCCGTGTGGCAATATACTTGTTGTATAGAAAAATATGACAAGGGGAGGTCTTTATTTGGAGGCTATAAAGAAAACAATATCTGTGGACAAGAATACCGCAAACGAAACTATGCAGCTTTTACTTGAGGGTGAGGTCATAGTGCCCGATTCAAAGGGTGATATGCAGCGCATTATATCCTGCGCCGCCGACTGCTTTGTCAGACCCTGCGGAGTAAACGGCAACAGGCTTGAATTCAGCGGCAGTGCGGATATAGATATAATATATCTGTGCAAAAACCAAAATGCCGTCGGTATGTCGGGCACTGCGGCCATAAACGATTTTATGGTAATAGAGGGGCTTGACAAAAACAGCACAGTCCAGCTTGACTGTAATATTATCAGTGTGGACTGCAATGTTCAAAACGAGCGAAAAGCCGCTTATAAACTGCTAATAGAGGTAAGCTGCCATGTTTTTGATACATACTGCGGTGATGTTGTGGAAAGCATAGATGGTCTGAATGATGAGAATATGTTTATCAACGATATAAACTATACCAACCTTATCTCAAAGCAGCCGGGAAGCATAACTGTGCGCGAACAGCTTAAAATAGGCAAGGAAAAGCCGAATATAGACAGCATTGTCCGTGCTTTTGCGCAGCCTGTTAATATAAATGCTGCCTGTGCGGACGAGGGCGTGAAGATAACGGGTGATCTTAAACTTACCTTTTTGTACAACGGCGCCGAGGGCGGAGATCCGCTTGAAGTCTTTACCGATGAAGTGCCGATAAACGGCTGTGTTGAGGTCAGCGGAGTAAGGGAGGATATGCTGTGCAGTCCCGATATAAAGGTAGAAAAACTGTTTTACTCGGTGCTTGCGGACGAGGACGGGGAGTCGAGAGTAATTGATATAGAGTGTGAGCTTTGCATTTATCCAAATGTTTTTGGCAGCAATAATGTGAAACTTCTTGACGATGCCTATTGTCTTGACCGTTTTCTTGAACTTGAATGCCGTAATATAGAAGCATTCAGGGCTATATGCTGCAATAACAGCCAATGCCCGATAAAGCAGCCCGTAGAGACCGATGGTGCGGATATGCTCCAGATATACTGCGTTACTGGTGACGTAACAGTGGATAATGTGTCTGTTATGCAGGATAAAACGCTTGTTGAGGGCGTTCTGACCGTTAACGTGCTGTATGTTACGGGAAACGACAGTGACCCCGTTTGCGGTTTCAAGGGCGATATACCGTTTTCGCACACGCTTGAAACTCTTGGCAGTACGGAGTGTATGACCGCACTTGTAAATGCCGCACCGCAGCATATAGGTTTTAATATGCTGTCACAGCGCGAAGTCGAGATAAGGGGAATGCTTGCGATAAACTGCGTTGTTATTGAAAACACTGCATTTACGGTGGTCACAAATGTAAAGGAAAGACCTGTACCCGACGGCTTTTTTGACAGTCTGCCAAGCGTTACCGTTTATATAGTAAAAAAAGGTGATACGCTGTGGAAGCTTGCAAAACGGTTCAATACCACGGTGAGCGAGATAGCGAAAATAAATGGCATAGAAGATGTCGATCTGATACATCCCGGTGACAGACTGCTTATTCTGAAAGGTGCTGCGTGATGATACGTTTTGTGTTTTCGGGAAACGGGCTGTCGTGCTTTTACAGGGGTGCGGACGGCAGTATATACAGGCGAGCATATACGGACGGCAGGTGGAGCAGGGCGGTTTGTGTTATATCGGAGGTACGCAGGCATTATTCGGTGTTTGCGGATAAAAACACGGCGGAAGTGTCACTTATATGTCAGGAGAACGGCGGCGATATAGTTCTATGCCGCGAAAAAGAGGGCGAATGGCAAAACCGCACTCTTTTGGAGGGAAAAGGCCTCGATCCTCCCGATATGCTTTTAAAACGCTTCGGAAACTGCCTTATCTGCAATCTGCCGCGGGAAAACGAGCAAACTCTGATGATACAGAGGCAAAATAATGGCAAATGGGAACGCTCGGAACTGATAGACAGCTTTATACCGTTCAGAAACGGTGTTTTCAGACTGATAATGCTTGAAAATGGCAGGGGACTGCTTGTTTACCGCAAAAATCTGCATAAACAATGCCTCGGCTTCAGAGTGTTGGAGAAAAACGGGGATTTCGGCGAGTTCCATACAGTATTTGCGGCAGGCGGTGTTATTTCAGATCACAGTGCGGTAATTTACAAAGGACTGCTGCATTTTGTTATTGCCGAAAGAGGCCGTTTTTCAAGCAGGCTTGTATACACCCGTGCATCCGAGCAGGCCGCAGAGTACCGCAGCAATGTGCTGTGGGAGGGTATGAGTATTGATAATACCGCTGTCCGTGCAGATGAAAATGGACTGACGGTCACGCATAATTCGGGCAGGCGGATATATACCTTTGTAAACGGCGGTGAAATGTTCAGAGGCGCGGATGTAAGACAAAGCGGAGTAAAGCTTGCAAAAGCATATGTGACGGGCGGAAAAGTGAATGATGTGATAGTGCCTGCCGATAAACCGTATAATATTGATGTAAAAGGGCTTTAAGAATATTATAAAAAGATAA
>JAGAHK010000181.1 GCA_017627115.1 Bacillota bacterium
ATAAATAATCCGCCTTAAGCAAGCTTAAGTCCGATTATTTAATTCGCTTACTATAAATAATTTCTATTAAGGAGTGATACATATGAAAAACTACTATAATATATTAAAATGTATGTTCAGCACATTTGTTGTGATGTCTTTATTATTCACGGTGTCTTATATACACGGCATAATCTGTTTTGACAATATTTACGACCTGCTTGATGAGACCCTTCCTTTTGTACCATTTATCATTGCATCCATCATTGGTTTCGGCATTGTTTCGGCAAAGTCAACAGCCCTTGCGGAAGCAGGGGAGACAGCGAAAGTGAACAGGATCGGGAAAGTACAGAAAATACAGAAGATACAGCCTGTTCAGAAGACGAAGAAGATCGACTATGAACGCCGCTACATCATCAAAACATACAGCCGCGATGGTATCCAAAAAAAGCATGTATTTGTCAGACGCGGTTATAATATGCCCAAAAGTGCATAAACAAGCTTTATTTTATAAAACAGCTGCTTATTTTACAAACCAACTGCTTAAATATTTATTTTTTAAACGGCCTTTCTGTACCTTACCCCAACCGAGCGGATAACCGTCGGTACATACAAGCACCCAGCCGTCTTTGCAGTCCACATTGAAGCTTTCGCCGCGCATATACCGTGCAAGTTCGGGGCTGTCGGGTGCAAAATCAACAGTGAGTTTTGCCTGCTCTTTGGTAAGCGCCATTGCAAGTGCCTGACTTGGCTCAAAACGCTTTGTTTTAAGCTCGCCGAGATAAAGACCGCTGCGCATCACACGCAGTCCTTTAAGACCGAGACCGAGCGGCACCGCAAGCACTTTGCCGTTATGTATAAAAAGATGCTTGTCCGAAAGATCGACGTTTAGATAAGCATCCGCAAAAGCGTAAAAGTCTTCAAGAGCTTTCTTGTCGGCTTTTTCCTCTTTTTCATATACGGACAGCATTTCTTCACCATCTGTTTTTTGCAGCAGGCAAATAAAATGTCCTTCGCCGTGTATCTTGTGCGGCCATAGTCTGCCTGCCTTTATAAACTGCCCGTCTGCGCCGCTCCATTCGGGTCTGCCGCGGTCAAGCCCCAATGAACTGTCTATTTCAAGCACTCTGTAATAGGGGTGTTTTTTTATAAACTCGTTTAGCATACCCTCGTTTTCTTCGGGGGCAAAAGTGCAGGTAGAATAGGCAATTATGCCGCCTTTTGCAAGCAGACGGTCTGCGTGATGCAGTATCTCGCGCTGTAGACCTTGACAAAAATCCGTCTTGTGTGTTTCCCAGCTTTTTACTGCTTCTTCGTCCTTGCGGAACATACCCTCACCGCTGCACGGTGCATCAACGATTATCTTGTTGAAAAAATGCGGCAGTTTATCCGCAAGCTTTTCGGGGCTTTCGTTTGTTATAACACAGTTTTTTACGCCGCAGACTTCTATATTCTTTAAAAGTGCTTTGCAGCGGCTTGCGCTGATGTCGTTGCTCACGATGATCCCCTCGCCGCCGAGCTTTGCGGCAGCCTGTGTGCTTTTTCCGCCCGGCGCTGCGCAGAGGTCAAGCACCCTGTCACCTTTTTCTACGGGCAAAAGTGCGCCTGTTGACATAGCCGAGGGTTCTTGTATGTAAAAAAGACCTGCGTTGTAATACGGGCTTTTTGACGGGCGGACCTCGTCACCATTGTAATAGAAGCCCTCCGTGCACCAGGGTATAGGTTCAAGCTCAAACCCGAGCTTTTGTTTCAGTTCTTCGGGCGTAGTTTTAAGCGTGTTTGCACGCAGACCGTAATATCTGCCCTGTGTAAAGCTTTCAAGATAAGCGTTGTATTCATCGCCCAAAAGCTTCTGCATTTTTTTTGTATATTCTATAGGAAGCTCCATATGATTTATCCTTTCGGTAGGTGTAATAAAATATCTCTTATGACTATTATAACATATTCCTCGGATAATTCAAGTTTTAGAAAACGCAGATTTAACAAAGTGTTTTGTAGACGAAAAAAGCGGTTGACATATTTATCATTTAGTGTTATAATAACTTTAATCTGATATTTTTCCAACACGATGACAAGGAATAGTAGCTTAAAGCGAATTTTCAGAGAGCTGTTGTACGGTGCAAAACAGCAATTTTAATTAAGTGAACTCGCCTTTGAGTGGCAGGCTGAAATTATTATATTTTATTTATAATAAGAAGTAGGTCTTGACGGATGCCGACCGATACAGCGGCAGGGTATATCAGTGGCTTTACTTGTACCCGTAAAGAGCATTACTTTTGTAATGAAATAAAGTGGTACCACGGAACACCTTTCGTCTTTATGTTGGCGAGGGGATTTTTTTTTGCAGTGATCTTATATCAAACAGGAGGAAAACAAAATGAATTTTCAGCGTTACAGAGCATATCCCACAATGAATATGCCAAACAGAAAATGGCCGAACAATGTTATAACAAAGGCACCCATATGGTGCAGCGTGGACCTGCGCGACGGCAACCAGGCACTTGAAAAACCGATGAACCTTGAACAGAAGATAGAGTTTTTCAAATACCTTGTAAAGATAGGCTTTAAGGAGATAGAAGTCGGCTTCCCCGCAGCAAGCGAGACAGAATATGATTTCTGCCGCGTGCTTATCGAACGGAACCTTATCCCCGATGATGTTGTTATACAGGTGCTTACACAGAGCCGCGAGCATATCATCAGAAAAACTTTTGAGGCTTTAAAGGGTGTAAAAAAGGCTATCGTGCATCTGTACAACTCAACTTCCACTTTACAGAGGGATGTTGTTTTCAATAAACCCAAAAGTGAGATAACTGCACTTGCCGTATCGGGTGCGGAGCTTATACTTGACCTTGCAAAAGAATACGGTGCAGAACATTTTCAATTTGAATACTCACCCGAAAGCTTTACGGGCACGGAAATGGACTATGCGGCAGAGATCTGCAATGCTGTGCTTGATGTATGGCAGCCGACAGCCGATAATAAGGTAATAATCAATCTGCCCAACACCGTTGAAATGGCAACTCCGAACGTATATGCAGATCAGATAGAGTATATGTGCGAAAACCTTAAATATCGTGAAAATGTGCTTGTCAGCCTTCATTCACATAACGACAGAGGTACGGCGGTAGCCGACAGCGAACTCGGCGTTATGGCAGGCGCAGACAGAGTGGAGGGCACACTTTTCGGCAACGGCGAAAGAACGGGTAATGCCGATATTCTTACTATAGCACTTAATATGTTCAGCCAGGGCGTTGACCCCAAGCTTGATTTCAGCAGAATAAATGACGCTATACAGATCTACGAATCCTCAACGGGTATGCAGGTAAATCCCCGTCATCCTTATGCGGGCGAGCTTGTTTACACGGCATTTTCGGGCTCTCATCAGGATGCCATCAAAAAAGGTATGGCAAAAATGGTCGAACATCCCGACAGGTGGGAAGTACCTTACCTTCCTATCGACCCGATCGATGTCGGCAGAAACTACGACCCCATTATCCGCATAAACAGTCAGTCGGGCAAGGGCGGTGTGGCTTATATCCTCGAAACGAATTATTCTATCACTATGCCAAAGACTATGCAGCAGGATTTCGGTGCTATAGTTACTTCGGAGTCTGTGCATAAGGATAAGGAACTTACACCGCAGGAGATATACGATCTGTTCTTAAAGACCTACTATGTACGCGAACCTATGAATGTTGTATACTACACGGAACACGCATCGGATGACAATGTTGAAATATCAACACGCATTACCGTAAACGGTGAGGAAACAACCATCGAAGGTGTCGGCAACGGTATCATAGATGCGTTCTGCAAGGCTTTAAGCGATAATTACGGCTATAACTTCAATATTGCACATTACAGTGAACACGCTATGGAGTTCGGTAAAAAGTCCAAGGCTATAACCTATATCCAGATATTTGATGCGGAACAGAAAGCGCATTTTGGTGTGGGCATAAGCAGCAATATCGCAAAATCTTCGCTGCGTGCCATTATGAGTGCAGTCAATCAGATAAATAAATAAGCACGGGAGAAAATAATGACATTTTTTTTGTGGTTTTTCTTTATGGAAAACTTGACCGAATCGGAGTTTGTGCCGATGATGACGCTTGTCGCCGTTGTTGCATCGGTAACAAACGGGCTTATCTGGAATATCGGCGTTCCTGCGCTTTTTATGCGCCTTACCAAACCCGTCGGCAGACTGACGTTTTACAGAAACATACTTATCTATACTCTTATTATTGCAGCTTTGGGCATTTGTAACGCATATTGCTGCTATGACTATGCCTTAAAGCAGTATGAGTATTCTTATGAGGCGCTTGAAGTTTTAAAGCTGATATATATTGCGGAAACGGTGTGTACACCTCTGATATTCGGCAGTATTGCCTGCGCGGCGCTTGCAAACACAAAGCTTGTTGACAGAAAACCGCCTGCAAGGTTTCTTGCAGTGCGGCCTGTCAAGGCGATGGTCATTGAGACGGATCCCGTTACCGCGGTCGAATATGAGGGAAAGCGTTATGCTCTCTCCAAGCGCTTTTATGTACGTCTGCGCGATAAAATAAAAGTCAGAATAAAAGAAGACGAAGAAAAAGGCTATCTTAAATAAGACAGCCTTTTTTTACGCGGGTGATGTTCCGAAGGAACTCACTCCTTTTCAAGTTTTACTATTTTTTTGTATACCGTCAGCCGCATGGTCATAAAACAAGCGGTGCCGCCGATCACATTCGATATCGGTTCCGCAAGAAAAACGCCGCGTACACCGAAACCGACTGTCGGCAGTATAAGTGTAAGCGGAACAACGATTATTGCCTTGCGTAAAAGCGAAAAGAAGATAGCGTGCTTTGCATCGCCAAGTGACTGGAAGGTGGACTGCCCCGAAAACTGCAATGCCATAAACACAAAACCAAAAAAGTACAGTTTCAGCATATCTGCGCCGTATACAGCCATCTGCGCATCATCGGAGAATATCCCGAACCAGAAGTGCGGCATTACTATAACAAGCACCCAGGCAAGAGCGGTGTATGTCGAGCCGATAAAGGTGTTGAAGTTTATGCCATCTTTAACACGGGTATAGTTTTTTGCGCCGTAGTTAAAACTTATAACGGGCTGCGCACCTGTGATTATACCGTTTATTGGCAGCATAAATATCTCGCGCACGGAGTTTGCCACCGTCATTATGCCTACATAAATATCACCGCCGTATTTTTGCAGTGTTGAATTGCAGGCTACCTGAACAAAAAAGTTTGTTCCCTGCATTATAAAGTTTGACATACCGAGTTTGGTTATGTTCAGACTGATGGTTTTGTTGAGCCTTATATTTTTAAGCTCAAGAGGTACAACGGCTTTTTTCCCTGTCAGAAAGTGGAGTATCCAGAACGCGGAAATGGCCTGACTGATAACTGTTGCAAGCGCTGCACCCGAAACGCCCATATTCAGCACAAAAATAAAAATCGGGTCAAGTATCATATTTACGACAGCGCCTATAATAACGGACAGCATACCCGTCCGAGGAAAACCCTGCGCGCTTATATATCCGTTCAGCCCCGTTGCGGTCATGGAAAAGACCGTGCCGAAAAGATATATTTTAAGGTATTTTCCTGCGTATACGAAGGAGTCCTCGCTCGCTCCCACAGCAAAAAGGATGGGGCGGAAAAAT
>JAGAHK010000182.1 GCA_017627115.1 Bacillota bacterium
ATTTATCTTGCCGAGACTGCGAGCACTGATATACACCATACCGTCCATCTCGTTAAGCACAAAGCTTGCTTCTATTCCCTTTATACCAAGCAGTTCATCGGCAGCCTGCGCAATAAGCACTATGGGGTTGTCCACCCTTATGCGCAGTACGGAGACAGCCATATTTTTGTGTATTATCTCCGCATCGCTCACGACAGCCGCCTTTGCGACATAAGCATCAAACGAGCTCTGGAAAAGACGCCGTACCGCAATGGTATCTGCGCCGAGCTGTTTAAGATAAGCCGCCGCCTGAAAAGTCATTGCGTTGGTCTTGAACGCAAAGTTCTTCGTATCAACGGTGATACCTGCCAGAAGCCCCTCTGCCTCGGTCTTTGTTATCTTGATATTTTTGTTCATATACATAAGCATTTCCGTAACAAGCTCACTTGCCGAAGATGCAATGCTTTCATGGTATGTGAGCGAATATCCCTCTATTGCATCGGCACCCTTGCGGTGATGGTCAATGACCACAAGCTTCTTTGCACGGTCCACAAGTTCGGGACATTCGCATATATTTCTTTTATGTGTATCGAGCACTATCACAAGCGTGCGCCTTTTAAGCAGTTTAAGTGCATTTTCGCTGTCGATAAAGCAGCTTTCGTAACGGCTGTCCTCCATAAGCTGCTTATAGAGTGCCGATATGCTTGAATTTACGGTATTCAGCACGATATGACATTTTCTGCCGAAAAATTGGCATATGGAATACATCCCTGCGCAGCTTCCGAGGCTGTCAAGGTCGGGATTTTTATGTCCCATAATGATGACATCCGTACAGGTGTTTATAAGTTCGACAAGACCGTATGCCTTTATTCTTGCGCGAACACCTGTGTTTTTGCCTATTTCCCTGCCGTTGCCGCCGATAAACTGATATTTGTCATCGCCGTCTTTTATAACGACCTGACCGCCGCCCCTTGCAAGCGCAAGATCGGCAGCGCCGCGCGCAAATTCCATCGACTGTGCAAGCGTAACGCCGTTCATTCCTATACCAATACTCATAGACATCGGTACAGAGCCCATATCTATCCTGCTCACAGCTTCCATAATAGAGAACTTGTTTTGTTTAAGCTCTTCAAGCTGTTCTTCACGGATTATCAAAATATACTTGTCTTTTTCAAATTTGCGTATTATACCGCCAAGCTCGTTGAAATACTCGTTTATCTTCCGCTCCACGACCGCCATCATATGCGGCACACGCAGCTCGTCAAGGTTTTCTTCCACCTCGTTATAGTTGTCAAGCACAAGCAAAGCGGTGATTATCTTGCTGTTGTTGCAGTCCGCCTCGCCCTGGCTTCCGTTGTCTATAACAAAAACATCAGTCTCGCCCTTGTCCGACGAACCTATAAAAATACGGTAGCATTTTCCGTTGAGTTCAACTGCCTTGACCTTTGCGGAAATGTCAAAATCCTCGAAAATATCCGAAATTTTCAAGGTAGTGCTGTCGTTTATAATGAAATTGTCTTTAAAAATGTTATTGTAGCAAACAATATCCATATCGGTATTGATCCTGGCATACGCAAAAGGAAAATCAATATTCATAGTCTTTGTCTCCTGTAATCAACATCCACAAACGAAAGGACGGCCCGATAATCTTTGTAAAGCTCATCATCAAGGGCAAGTCCGTTTTTTGCCTGAAGCCCTATTTCGCGGAAAACCTCGTTCATATCCGCACCGCAGCGGCTTGCAAGCATAAGCGCAAGTCGACAGACTTCCGCAAAACAGCTTTCACGCGGCAGTTTTCTGCTGCCTGCCGAGGTCTGTGCGAACAGCTCGGCAACGCTTTTAAGAAGCTGTGCCTTAATATCCTCTGTTTTTGCGGCATATCCCACTATATTAAGCGGCATATCCCCATTGTTACTATTCATTATAACATACAACTCCCATCTATTACAAGCGGAATTTTTATAATTTTAAAAGAAGAGATAATTAATTGAAAAATGCGTCTTACCTTTTGTCCAGCACGGGATAAGAGCCGAGGATCTTAAAGAAAGATGTTTTTCTTTCAAGCATAGTCAGAGCATCCTGCAAGTCTTTCCAATTATCGGCTTTTTCCAGATCTATGTAAAAAACATATTCCCGCGGATGATCGCGCATAGGTCTTGACACTATCCTTGACATATTGACATCCCAGATAGCAAGTATATCGAGAAGCTTGTACAACGAACCCGGCTCATGCACGGTCGAAAAGCAGATAGTGGTTTTGCGGTTTGCGCCCGCTATCGGACGGTCGGTGGGGTTTTTGCTTACCACCACAAATTCGGTATAGTTTATTTTGCTGTCCTGTATGCCTTTTGCCGCAAGTTCAAGCCCGTAGACCTTTGCAGCCACCTCGGGAGCGACCGCAGCAATATTCTTCTCACTCTCCGATACAAGCTTTGCAGCCGCAGCCGTAGACTGCGTTGAAATTGCAGGCACATTTCTGTAGTTCTCATATAAATAGTGCCTGCACTGCGCCAAAGCATGAGGATGCGAATAAACGGTCTCAAGTACGCTCATATCCGCGCCTTTTTTGACCATAAGATTTTGTCTTATCGGCAAAACAACAAGCTTTTGTATATATAAATTCAAATCAAATATAAGTGCATCCACCGTGGCATTGACCGTACCCTCGGTAGAGTTTTCTATCGGCACTATACCATAGTCAAGCTCGTTCTCCTCAACTGCCATAAGCACCTGAAAAATAGTGTCGTAGGGGTGTATCTCGTTTTCACTGAACACCTCCAGAGCCGCCTGATGCGAAAACGTGCCTAAAGGTCCCAAATAACCTGCTTTCATTTCATTTCTCCTTTGTGTTTCCATAAAGATATGTAAAAACATCCATTTTTAACTTATTCTAATTATACCACATTTTTCAAAACTGTAAAGATATTCTTTACCTACAAAGAAAAATATGATATGATATAATTAAGTAAAATTTGACAAATAAGGTGGTATATTTGATAAAACTTACCCAAATAAACAAAAAAGAGGCTTTAAGATATATGGGATGCACTCCCGACACTGTTGATGAGGTGCTTACCACACAGGTGGACAAGTGTGAAAAAGAGCTGCTGGACATCATCCGCCCGACTTATACACACAAGATTTTCCTACTTGAACGGGCGGAAAACGGCATACTGCTTTCCGGCACAAATCTTCTGCTGACGGGCGAGGCAGTAAAGGAACATTTAAGCGGCTGTCACTCGGCAATAGTTATGGCGGTCACGCTTTCGGGCTATGCCGACAACTACATCCGCCGTGCGGAGATAAGCGATATGGCACAGGCTCTTATTGCAGACTGTCTTTGTACCGCTGCTGTGGAGCAGGTCTGCGACATAGCCGAAGCCGAAATAACCGCTTCCCTGCCCGAAAACAGCCATACCACATGGCGTTTTTCACCCGGCTACGGCGACCTGCCGCTTGAGATACAGCCCAATCTTTTAAGGGTGCTCAATGCTGAAAAGCTTATAGGGCTTACCATAAACGACAGTCTAATTATGCTGCCGCGAAAATCCGTAACGGCTCTCATAGGCATTTCGGACAAACCTATAGAAAACCGCCGCAGGGGCTGCGCGATATGCAATATGCGCGATACCTGCAATTTCAGAAAAAGAGGTAACAGATGCAATGACTAAAAAAGAACGATTTAACAAACTTTTGGAAAACAACTTTGTTTTTCTTGACGGTGCAATGGGCACTATGCTCCAGAAAGCAGGTCTTAAAACAGGCGATATACCCGAACTTCTCGGCATAACCGACCCCGATATCGTAATAGATATACACAAACAGTATATTGAAGCAGGCGCGGATATCATCTATGCCAACACTTTCGGTGCAAACGGCTATAAATTAAAAGGCTGCGGCCACAGCGTTGACGAGGTCATCGGCACAGCCATAAAAAATGCAAAAAAAGCATGTGAGGGCACGAACACGCTCACCGCACTCGACATAGGCCCCATAGGTCAGCTGCTTGAACCCACGGGCAGCCTTACTTTTGAGCAGGCTTACGATATTTTCAAAGAGCAGATTATTGCAGGCAGGGATGCCGACCTTGTGGTCTTTGAGACCATGACCGATATTTACGAGGTCAAGGCTGCTGTTCTTGCGGCAAAGGAAAACAGTGACCTGCCCATTATCGTAACAATGACATTTGAAGAGAACCACCGTACTTTTACGGGATGCAGCGTAAGCGCCATGGGTCTGACTCTGCGCGGTCTCGGCGTTGATGCAATGGGCATAAACTGCTCGCTTGGTCCCAAAGAACTGCTGCCCGTTGTAAAAGAGCTGCATGAATGGTGTACCCTGCCTATGGCTGTGAAACCGAATGCAGGTCTGCCCGACCCCGCTACGGGCGCTTATAATATCACAAAGGACGAATTTGCGGACTACGTTGCCGAAATGACGAATTACGGGCTTAAAATAGTCGGCGGCTGCTGCGGCACCACACCCGATTATATACGTGCTGTCGTAAAAAGGCTTGAAGATCTGCGTCCCGTACCGCCAAAGACCGAGCTGCCCGCAGCGATATGTTCATACAGCAACACCGTGCTTATCGACCGTCCGCGCATTATCGGCGAGAGGATAAACCCCACGGGCAAAAAGCTTATGAAAGAAGCCCTTAAAAACAATGATATAAACTATATGCTCAATATGGGCATAGCACAGGCACAGGCAGGTGCGGATATACTTGATGTGAATGTCGGTCTGCCCGGCATAGACGAAAAGGATATGATGATACGCA
>JAGAHK010000183.1 GCA_017627115.1 Bacillota bacterium
AAAATTTAATAAAATATTAAAAAAATGCTTGACATTTGCAGGAAAATAATTTATACTTGCATTATAACAAAGGCGTTAGACATATACCGGTGTGTGTCTGACGCCTTTTTATTATTCTTAAAAACAGTTATTTTAAAAAGGAGTGGTACTATATGGCGAACTTTTCGGCACTTGATACTATATGGCTTATACTCGGTGCGGTGCTTGTCTACTGGATGCAGGCAGGTTTTGCAATGGTAGAGGCAGGTTTTACCCGCGCCAAGAATGCAGGCAATATCATTATGAAAAACCTTATGGACTTTGTACTTGGTTCCATTGCATATTGGATAATAGGCTATGGCATTATGTTCGGCGGTCTTAACGCTGTTTTCGGCGGTATCGACATTTTTACACGCGGAAGCTACGATACGGGCAGTGTACCGTTTTGGGTGCATTTTATGTTCAATACGGTATTTTGCGCAACTTCTGCAACCATTGTTTCGGGCGCTATGGCAGAGAGAACAAAATTCATATCGTATCTTGTTTATTCCCTTGTTATAAGTGCTTTGATCTATCCGCTTGAAGCCCATTGGATATGGGGCGGCGGCTGGTTAAGCACATTGACGATAGGTTCATGGACGGGTTTCCATGATTATGCAGGCTCTACCGTTGTACATATGGTCGGCGGTATCTCGGCTCTTATAGGAGCAAAGATACTCGGTCCCCGTATCGGTAAGTATGACGAAAACGGCAAAGCAAGGGCTATCCCGGGTCACAACCTCACAATAGGTGCACTCGGCGTATTTATTCTGTGGATGGGCTGGTTCGGTTTCAACCCTGCATCAAGCTACGGCCTTTCGACATACGAGCAGGGCTGTGAGGTAGGCAATGTGTTTATGACTACAAATATTGCTGCCTGTATGGCTACATTGGTAACAATGATATTTACATGGATAAAGTATGGCAAGCCCGATGTCTCGATGACACTCAACGGTTCTCTTGCGGGTCTCGTGGCAATAACCGCAGGCTGTGCGGCTGTCGATCCTTGGGCTGCGGCTGTGATAGGCGCAATTTCGGGTATAATTATCGTGCTTGCCGTAGAATTTATCGATAACAAACTTAAAATAGACGACCCTGTTGGTGCTGTAGCGGTTCACGGTGCAAACGGTCTTTTCGGTTCGATATGCGTTGGCCTTTTTGCACGCGACGGTGGTCTTTTTACAACGGGCAGCATTGACAGAACACTTGTTCAGCTTGTCGGTGTTGCGGCAGTGATCGCTTTTGTGGCGGTAACAATGACAATAGTATTTCTTATTATAAAGCATACTATCGGTTTGAGAGTTACGGCGGAAGAGGAAATTGTAGGTCTTGATGCGCTTGAGCATGGTCTTGCTTCGTCTTATGCGGACTTTATGCCAATGCCCGGCGCAGGCAATCTTTTTGCGGGCAGCACAACTTCACCCTCCGAAAAGGTGTCTTCCGATATAGCGGTACCCGTTCAGGTAATGAGCGAGGCTGCTCCCGTTGTCGGTGATATAAAGATGCACAAAGTTGAGATAATCTGTAAAATGGATAAATTTGAGGGATTGAAAAAATCACTTGAAGATGTTGGTATTACGGGTATGACCGTTGTAAATGCAATGGGCTGCGGTGTGCAGAAAGGTCACTTTAAAAAATACCGCGGCGCAGATGTCGAAGTAACGCTTCTGCCCAAGATAAAAGTTGAAGTAGTGGTTGCAAAAGTACCTGTTGCCGATGTTATAGCTGCGGCTAAAAAAGCACTGTATACGGGCAATATCGGTGACGGCAAGATCTTCGTTTACGGTATCGACGAATGTGTAAAGGTAAGAACGGGCGAAAGCGGCGTACTTGCTTTGCAGGGCGATGATCAATTTTAAGTTTTTAACAAACTTTCCGATGCAGTAAAATGGGGTCTGTGATATGCAGACCCCGTTTTTGTTGAAGTTTCGCTTTTATTACTTTTTGCTTTACTTTATTTTTTTGAAAACTGCCGCAAGCATTGCGCCCGATATATTATGCCATACCGAGAATATCGCACCCGGTACCGTTGCCATAGACATATCGGGAAATGCCGAACCCGCAAGTGTTGTTGCAAGCCCCGAATTCTGCATACCTATTTCCACAGCAACTGCCTTTTTGCGTGCAATATCCATTTTAAACAGTTTTCCTATGCCGTAGCCGCAAAGATAACCGAGAATATTGTGAAGTATAACTACCGCAAAAATGACCGCCCCTGTTGAGAGTATCTTTGCGGAATTGTGTGATACAACAGCCGCAACTATAAGGCAGATCGCAATTACCGACACAGACGGCAATATATCCTTTGCCTTTTGTGTGAATTTTCCGAAAAATCTGTTTATAATTATGCCAAGACCTATCGGAACAATAACAACTTTTATTATTGACAGAAACATTGCAAGTATATCGACATTCACGCTTGTTTTTAAAAACAGGTAGGTCAATGCGGGGGTAAGAAACGGCGCAAGCAAGGTATTGACACTTGTCATACCGACGGAAAGCGCAACATCCCCATCGGATAAATATGTGATAACATTGCTTGATGTGCCGCCCGGGCAAGTGCCAACAAGAATAACGCCGACCATAAGTTCGTCATCCAATCCGAACAGTTTGCCAAGTAAAAAAGCAAGCAGCGGCATTATTAAAAACTGCGATACACAGCCGATAATAATATCTTTCGGCCTTGAAAACACAACCGTAAAATCGCTTGTTTTCATCGTCAGCCCCATACCGAACATTACCGTCATCAAAAGATAGTTTACCCAGCCTGTCTGTATCCAAAGGCAGCTTTGCGGCACAAACAGCGCAAGCGCCGCAACAAAAAGCACTGCTGCCGCCATATGTTTTCCTATAAAATCGCTTATTGTTTTCATGTTTTTCTCCTTATGTACGGCTTATATACATCGTTTTTTTTGTTTTGTGAATGATATCTTTTATTTTATAAATCATTCTGATCATTTGAATTTCTCCCGACATTTTGCCATTGTACACCTCAATAACTACGGTCATACAGGGTTGGTTTTCTGTATGATCTTCACGTAAAACAAGTATTCAAATAAATTATAGCAGACAGCACATCTTACTGCAATATTTTTTTGAAATAGCACGAAATTCACGGGGAGATCCCCGATATGGAAGTAAAAAAACGTCTGTGATTTTGATTTGAAATGCAAGTGATCATTTAAGAAACCTGCAAAAATCGTGTTTGCTGTGGGCAAAGGTGAGAAAATATAAAAATATTTTGAATTTTTTATAAAAAGTACTTGCATTTTTGTTTTAGATATAGTACAATAGTTTTGCAAGTTAGTTAAAGCTAAAATTCATTTTAACACTGAAAAAAGTTCAAATCTGCAAAATTATGCAGGATGATGCAAGTTTTATTAAAACAATAATTCAAAAAACAAGAAAGGAATGATACTATGATGCAAAACGGTTTACCCCAAAAGCAGGGACTTTATGACCCTCGGTTTGAACACGACAACTGCGGCATAGGTTTTATTGCCAACATAAAGGGAAAAAAATCACACCGTATTATAAACGATGCGATACAGATACTTGAAAATCTGGCGCACAGGGGCGGTGTAGGCAGTGAACCCGATACGGGTGACGGTGCGGGTATACTTATACAGATACCTCATGTTTTTCTTAAAAAGGTATGCAAAAACGAGGGTATGGTCCTTCCTGACGAGGGAGATTACGGTGTCGGTATGCTTTTTCTCTCGCCCGACCTTGAAACACGCACGGCAAGCCTTAAAAAGCTTGAAAGTATCATTCTTGATGAGGGTATGGAATATCTCGGTATGCGTGAAGTGCCGACCTATGCAAAATGTATAGGCGAAAGCGCAAGAACGGCTATGCCGCGAATAGTGCAGATATTTATCAGACGTCCCGAAAACGCCGCAAGGGGTACGGAGTTTGAAAGAAAACTGTATATCGTGCTTAAAAGGACGGATAAAGAAATAAGAAAAGGCGAACAGGACAGAGACCCGTATTTCTATTTTGCATCGCTTTCGTCACGGACGATCGTTTATAAAGGGATGCTCACACCCGATCAGGTAATGCGCTTTTATCTCGATCTTATGGACCTTGATATGCAGACGGCGGTGGCAATGGTGCACAGCCGCTTTTCCACAAATACCTTTCCAAGCTGGGAAAGAGCGCATCCCAACCGCTATCTTATCCACAACGGTGAGATAAATACCATAAGGAGCAACGTAAATTGGACACATGCAAGGGAAAAGATATTTGAGACCGATATTTTCGGCGAGGACATAAGCAAGATATACCCCGTTATCAACGAGGACGGTTCGGACTCGGCTATGCTCGATAACTACATACAGATGCTTGAACTTGCGGGCTTTTCGCTGCCGAAGGCTGTAATGATGGCTGTGCCCGAACCGTGGGAAAATGACAAGACCATGGATGCGGCAAAAAGGGCGTTTTACGAATACAACTCAACAACAGGCGAAGCCTGGGACGGTCCTGCGGCGATAGGTTTTACCGACGGTACGCTTGTGGGCGCGGTGCTTGACAGAAACGGTTTAAGACCTGCGCGTTATTATGTGACCGATGACGACACAGTTATTCTTTCCTCGGAAGTCGGTGTTCTGAATGTTCCCGAAGAAAAGATCATAGAGAAAAAACGTCTTGAACCGGGCAAAATGCTGCTTATAGATACAAAGGCAGGCAGGATAATATCCGATGATGAGATAAAAAAGACGGTAACTTCCGAATTCCCGTATGAAAAATGGGTCAAAGAGAATATGCTTGATATAAACAGCATACATTCGGGCAAAAAGGGCGGTCTTTGGGCAGACCTTGCGGCGGATATGCGTGAGGAAGTGATGAAACATCCTTATGGTGAGTTTATGTCAAACCGCCTTATCGAGATCGAAAACCTTTTTGTGAACAGGGAAAACGATTTTGATTCGGATATACCGCTGCTTACACGTCAAAAGGCTTTCGGCTACACATGGGAAGATATAGATATGACCCTGAAAGGCATTGCCGAAACGGGAGAAGATCCTATAACGGCTATGGGAACGGATACTCCGCTTGCCTGCCTTTCCGATAAGCCGCAGCTTTTGTACAACTATTTCAAACAGCTTTTTGCGCAGGTCACAAATCCGCCTATTGATGCTATCCGTGAGGAGATGGTCACAGGTACGAATATCTATCTCGGCGGCGAGAGAAACCTGCTTGAACCAAAGGGCAGAAACTGCCGCAGAATAAAATGTGCTTCGCCTATTCTTACAAACGAACAGTTACAGGCACTTAAAACCATTGACGAGCAGGACTTCAAGGCAGTTACGGTCTCAATGCTCTATGACCCGACCGAAAAAGAGGGTCTCTCAAATGCGATAGACAACATCTTCAAGGCAGTGGATATTGCAATAGAAAACAAATACAATATAATCGTACTTTCCGATAAAGGCGTAAATGAGCAAAAATGCGCCGTTCCTGCATTGCTTGCGGGTGCGGGTCTGCATCATCACCTTATCAGAAAGGGCACAAGAATGAAAGTCAGTATTGTGCTTGAAACGGGTGAACCGCGTGAGGTACATCATTTTGCGGTATTGCTTGGCTATGGAGTAAATGCAGTCGCTCCCTATCTTGTATATGAAACACTTGAAGATATGGCGCTTAACGGCAGTATAACAAAGTCGGCTGATGAAGCGGTGGAGACTTATATAAACGCAGTTACTCACGGCATAGTCAAAATAATGAGCAAAATGGGCATCTCCACCGTTCAGAGTTATATGGGTGCACAGATATTCGAGGCACTTGGTATAAGCAAGCGTGTTGTGGACAGATTTTTTACGGGTACGGCAACACGTATCGGCGGCATCACAATGAAGCATATTGCAAAAGAAGCGCAGATGCGGCATGAAAAGGCTTTTGCACCGCAGACGGAGAATGAAGCGCTTGAGGCAGGCGGCGATTACAAGTGGAGACGCGGCGGTGAGTATCATATGTACAATCCGAAAAGTATCTATCTTTTGCAGAAAGCCTGCCGCGAGGGTGATTACAAGCTTTTCAAAGAGTTTACAAAAATGATGAACGATACCAGCGAACAGCTTTGTACCATACGCGGTCTGCTTGATATACGCACAGTCGATAAGCCTATAAACATTGACGAGGTCGAGTCGGTGGAAAGCATTGTAAAGCGTTTTAAAACGGGTGCTATGAGTTACGGCTCTATCTCAAAGGAAGCTCACGAGTGTATGGCGATAGCTATGAACCGACTTGGCGGCAAGTCCAACAGCGGCGAGGGCGGCGAAGAAGCCGAGCGTTTTACACCCGACGAAAACGGCGATCTGAGGATGTCGGCAATAAAACAGGTGGCTTCGGGACGTTTCGGCGTAACTATAAACTATCTGCAAAATGCGGTAGAGATACAGATAAAAATGGCACAGGGTGCAAAACCCGGCGAAGGCGGTCATCTTCCGGGCAAGAAGGTCTATCCGTGGATAGCAAAGGCAAGGAATTCAACTCCGGGTGTGGCGCTTATTTCGCCGCCTCCGCATCATGATATTTACTCTATTGAA
>JAGAHK010000184.1 GCA_017627115.1 Bacillota bacterium
AACTGCTTCATTGAAATAACTGCCATTATTTCGTCCTCCTTATTTTTGGTTAGTTTTCCGCCACGGTTTGTACCGAGGACCGCAGAATAAGCGGCACCGACCCGATATAAAAAGCCGTGTGAGTTTTTTACCGCAGACAATTATATCACAGTTCAGGCGCCAATGCAAGCATTTTTTTATTTTTTTCTCATATTTTTCGGTTTTTGGAAAAAAACGACCGTTTTGGTATAAAAAAACGCTTAAAACAAAAATTTCCATTGATTTTTTTATTGATTTTTTTGCTGTAATATGTTATATAATATTATAAGGAAGTTTCCAACAGAACATTTTTCGTTATTGTTTCGTTATTGTTCGGAAAAACTCTTTTAGGAAACACTGTTCCTTATAACAGAAAGGAGAATTAAAATGAAAGCAAAACTGACTTTATCCGCGGTCATCGCTCTTGCTCTTGCGGCAGGTATAGGCACAAGCAGCGTTTTTGCGGCTAATAATTCAAAATATTTTGTGGATGTTAACGAAAACAGCTACGCATGGGCGGCAGATGCCATTGACTCACTGTTCACGAGCGGCGTTGTAAAGGGCGTGGGCGACAACAAGTACGCACCCGAGCTTCCCATAGAGAGAGGCGATTTTGCAGTCCTTCTCAACAACACCTTTAAATTCAAGGAGTTCAATACATACTCCGTGGGCTACTCCGATGTCAGCCCCGAGTCCTACTATTACAAGGCTATCATCAATGCGGCAGGTTCGGGCATTATCGAGGACAAATACGCATACTATCCCGAAGACCCCATCACAAGAGGCGCCGCAATGGGTATGTTATACAGGTCGCTTGACAATGCGGGCTTTGTAAAGACCATTTCAACAGACCTTTCAATGTACAGCGATGCAGACGAAGTTCTTGACACAAAGTCGCAGATAGCACTTGCAACACTCACACAGATGGGCATTATCAGCGGCAACGGCGGCAAAATACTCTATGCCGACCATATGTCACGCGCCGAAATGGCAATGGTATTCTACAAAACCATCGAATATATGAACACCAACCCCGTTTCAGTTGACAAGGCAAGCGTGACAAAGGATTACACAAAACCTTCCGACAGCACGGCAGCAGCGACAACAACGGATGAAACCGATACCGACAATACTGAAAAGACATCGAGCAAGGCAGGTACTCTTAAAGACCAGACCGTTAAATCAACGGTAATAATCAACGGTCAGGAATACAGCGGTCTTGAAAACACTGTTGTGCGTATATCCGAAAACAGCAAATCCGCTGTTGTTATCGCAAACAAGTATGCGGCAGATATTTCTTCTTCCGAGGTTCACGCAACGGGTTCATCCTCCAATGCGCTTGACCTTTACTCGGGCGCAACGGCAGATGTTGAGGACACTGTTATATATGCAAGCGGCGAGCGTTCAAACGGCATACACGGTTCGGGCAACAGCACAGCCAACGTAACAAACGCCAAGTTCACCGCAAACGGCAAAAAGACGGCAGCCGTAAGAACATCGGGCGAAGCCGAGATCAAGGATTCGACATTTGAGATAACAAACGGTGCAGCCGTTATAGCAGAGGATGCAGCCGAAGTCAAGGTAGAAAACAGCATCATCACAGCAACAAATATCGGTGACGGTCTGTTCTGCTCCGTTGTAGGTCCCGATGACAACCCCAACGATGCCGCAGAGATCACCGTTAAGGACTGTGACATCACAGGCGACAGAAAAACCGTGCTTTTCTTTGCAAACAATAACGGTCTCAATGCAAGGCTTGAACACTGCAATATCACAAAAGTTGGTCAGCTTGTAAACAGCAGCTCCGATATTGCCGCAAAGGACAAAGAAGGCAGCGTTATCGAGATAGACCTTGTCGATCAGGAACTTGAAGCGGATGCTATCTGTGATAACAAGAGCAAAATAATCATCAACCTTAAAAACGGCAGCCGCCTTACAGCAAGCATAAACGAGATAAACCTTGCCGATTATGTTGAGGTGAATGTTGAGGAAGGCTGTACGCTTGAACTTACTACAGACTGTTATATAGACGTATTCAAGTATGAGGACGCACAGGACGTTCACGAAAACGGCAGAACCATCTATTATGACGGCGACAACAGCAGAAACGACTGGCTGTTCAACGATGATTATCCGCTTTCATACGGCGGTCAGCTTTCACCGCAATAAATTTTGCTTGACAAAAACTTATTAAGGGTTTATAATCAGTTTATACAATTTAAAATCAATAAAGTTTTGATAAGGACAGTAGCCTGCGCAGGCTTATCCAAAGAGAGGAATGTCGGTGAGAATTTCCGTTAAGCGCGCTGGTGAAAACCACCTTTGAGCGGGTCCAATAAACCCCGTGCGGCTTACGTTACAAAGCCGCGGAAATACCGTGTCCTACTTAATATCGGTATTTTCGTAATAAGCGGTGTTATGCACAATTTGGGTGGAACCGCGGAATTTTTAAAATTTCGTCCCTTATCGTATCTTTCGGTACGGTAAGGGGCTTTTTTATTTGCAGATCCCCGCACTTGGTTTACGAAAAAGTAAGTGTGGGGTTTGGGGGTGCACATCCCCCAAGAAACGTAAATACATCACAA
>JAGAHK010000185.1 GCA_017627115.1 Bacillota bacterium
TAATAAGTATATCATCATTCGGCGGTTTTATTTATTAAGATTTACTTAAAAAAACGCTGATTAAATTCAAAAAAACAAAAATAATTTTAGCCGATGGCGGCGCATTTGTAGGCGACCATGCTAATGTGAAGCCATCGCCGATACGCGCGACAAGCGCGTAGAGGCTCAACGACACAGGTTGGACGGCTCAGCCGCCATCCAACCCATTAGGCTGAACATAGCAAACAGAGCCGTTAAGCAAATGTGCAAAATTATTTTTGGTATCCTTAAATCAGCGTTCCTTAAAATGTTTTTCTTTTATTTTTTCAACATTTTGAAAAGAAAAGCCAAAAAGAAAAGCCAAAAAACCTTTTGATTGACAAGAGCTGTCAATTATGATAAAATGTTATATTATATCGGGGGAGCTTGTTGACAGGCTGAGAGGAGGTTGTTTTACCTCGACCCTTAAACCTGATTTGGATAATGCCAACGTAGGAAGAAAAGACGATCTTTACGGGCTCCGATATTTTCGGGGCTTTTTTATTGACCAAGGAGGTAAACAAATGGCAGAGTACAAAACACAGATGGAAGCCGCAAAAATGGGCATAATCACACCGCAGATGGAGGCAGTCGCAAAAAAGGAATACCGCGACCCCGAATTTATCAGGCAGATGTGTGCGGAGGGCAAGGTGGCTATATGCGCCAATAAAAACCACAAATGTCTTGACCCTAACGGCGTGGGTTCCATGCTCAGAACAAAGATAAATGTAAACCTCGGTGTTTCGCGCGATGTGAAGAACTATGACGAGGAAATGGAAAAGGTAATGGCGGCTGTGAATATGGGCGCAGAGGCGATAATGGATCTTTCGTCGCACGGCGACACAACGGGTTTCCGCCGCAAGCTTACAAGCGAGTGTCCCGCTATGATAGGCACGGTGCCCGTGTATGACAGCGTTATCCACTATCAGCGCGACCTTGATACCCTTACCGCAAAGGATTTTATTGATGTTGTAAGACTGCACGCACAGGACGGTGTGGATTTTGTTACACTGCACTGCGGTATCACACGCAAGACCATTGAGCAGATAAGAAAACACAAAAGAAAAATGAATATCGTTTCGCGCGGTGGTTCGCTCGTGTTTGCGTGGATGTGTATGACGGGCGAGGAAAACCCCTTCTACGAATACTATGACGAGATACTCGATATCTGCCACGAATATGATGTTACCATTTCGTTGGGCGATGCCTGCCGTCCCGGCTGTATTGCGGATGCGGGCGATGTTTGCCAGATAGAGGAACTTGTACGCCTCGGCGAACTTACAAAGCGTGCATGGGCAAAGAATGTGCAGGTAATGGTAGAGGGTCCCGGTCATGTGCCGCTCGATCAGGTAGAGGCGAATATGAAGATACAGCAGAGTATCTGCATGGGCGCGCCGTTCTATGTTCTCGGTCCTATCGTTACGGATATCGCACCGGGCTATGACCATATAACTTCGGCTATCGGCGGTGCCGTTGCGGCAATGTCGGGCGCGGCTTTCCTTTGCTACGTAACGCCTGCGGAGCACCTTGCACTCCCGAACCTCGATGATGTGAAGCAGGGTATAATGGCAAGCAAGATCGCGGCTCATGCGGCGGATATAGCAAAGCATATACCGCACGCAACGGATATAGACAACAAAATGGCGGATGCAAGACGCGCTCTTGATTGGGAAAAACAGTGGGAATGTGCGCTTGACCCCGAACTTGCAAAGAGCATACGTGCCGACCGTGCGCCCGAGCATGATGATACCTGCTCGATGTGCGGCAAGTTCTGTGCCGTAAGAAGTATGAATAAAGCGCTTAACAACGAACATGTCGATATACTGTAAAAACGGTTTGCCTAAAGGCTGCCCGGGGTATGGGCAGAGCCTTATATATTGACATTTTTTGCGTTTGGTGGTATCATTGTTTTATAACAAAATGTCAGCCGCCGTACAGCGGTATTACCGGAGGAAATAATAATGAGAAAACTTTTTACCTCGGAATCTGTTACAGAGGGTCATCCCGATAAGATCTGTGACCAGATATCCGATGCGATACTCGATGCTATGCTCGCTGCCGACCCTTATTCGCGCGTTGCCTGTGAAACACTTGCAAGTACGGGTCTTATAATGGTTGCGGGTGAGGTAACGACAAACAGCTATGTTGATATTGAAAATATCGTGCGTGAGACCGTGCGCAGGATAGGTTATGACCGTGCAAAATACGGTTTTGACTGCGACAGCTGTGCGGTCATCACGTCTTTGAAGGGTCAGAGCCCCGATATTGCGCAGGGTGTTGATGCTTCGCTTGAAAGCCGTGACGGTGACGACAAGGACACGGGTGCGGGCGACCAGGGTATGATGTTCGGTTTTGCCTGTGACGAAACGGACGCTTATATGCCCATGCCTATCTACCTTGCACACAAGCTCACACGCAGACTGAGCGAAGTGCGCAAAGACGGCACGCTTAAATATCTGCGCCCCGACGGCAAAAGTCAGGTGACTGTGGAATATGAGGATGACAAGCCTGTTCGTATCGACAGCGTTGTTATCTCCACACAGCACAGCCCCGATGTTGAGCATGCACAGATAGAAAAAGATATGATAGAAAAGGTCATCAAGCCCGTTATTCCCGATGGTCTGCTTGATGATAATACAAAGTACTATATCAATCCCACAGGCCGTTTTGTTATCGGCGGCCCACAGGGCGACTGCGGACTTACGGGCAGAAAGATAATCGTTGACACCTACGGCGGATATGCCTGCCACGGCGGCGGCGCATTCAGCGGCAAAGACCCGACAAAGGTAGACCGTTCGGGCGCATATGCCGCACGTTATGTTGCCAAAAATATAGTTGCAAGCGGCATTGCGAAAAAGTGTGAGATACAGCTTGCATACGCTATCGGTGTTGCACAGCCGCTCTCTATATCGGTAAATACCTACGGCACAGGCAAGATAAGCGATGAGGAGATAGTTGAGCTTGTCAGAAAGAATTTTGACCTTCGTCCCTCCGCCATTATAGATACTTTTGATCTGAGACGTCCTATTTACGAGCAGACTGCTGCATACGGACATTTCGGAAGAACGGATATCGACCTTCCGTGGGAAAAGACGGACAAAACAGAAGTTTTTAAGATTTAAAAAAGAGGGCTGAAGCATATGCGACAGCCCTTTTTGATAAGCGGTGAAAGAGGAAAATTCAAATGGACAAAATATTTATCGACAGGCTTGCACTTTACGGCAGGCACGGTGTTATGGCGGAGGAAAACGCGCTTGGGCAGATGTTTTACATCTCTGCGGAGCTTGGCTTGGATCTGCGAGGCGCAGGCAAAAGTGACAGCCTTGACAAAACTCTTGATTACGGCGAATGCTGCCGTGTTATAAAGCGTATCTGCGAGAACAACACATACAAGCTTATAGAGACCCTTGCGGAAAATATCGCCGATGAGCTGCTGCGTATGAGTACTGCCGTAAAGACAGTGAAGGTGCGTGTTGACAAGCCGTCCGCGCCTGTCGGGCTGCCGCTTGAAAGTGTGGGTATAGAGATAGAGCGCAGGCGGCATACCGCTTATATCGCTCTCGGCTCGAATATGGGCGACAAAGAAGCCTATCTTAAAAAGGCTGTTGCGGAAATGAACGCCGATAAAAACTGCAATGTGCTGCGTGTGTCGGACTTTATCATGACTGCACCCGTAAGCGATATACCGCAGGACGATTATCTCAACGGTGTTATGGCGGTGGAAACTCTTTACACTCCCGAGGAACTGCTCGCCTGTGTTAACGCCATAGAAGCGCGCGCGGACAGAGTTCGCAAGGAAAAATGGGGGCCGCGCACCCTTGATCTGGATATTATTTTTTACGATGATCTGGTCATTCGGACCGAAAAGCTGACAGTGCCGCATCCGCTGATGCATACACGCGCCTTTGTGCTTGAACCGCTGTGTATGATAGCACCGCACGCGGTACACCCCGTTTTCGGCAAAAGCGCCGCACAGCTGCTTGCGGAGCTTGATAAATAAGTTTTAAAGGAGTTTATGCGCCATACTTGTGTGCATTGCTCCTTTTTTTGTTTTATATTTAACGATTTTTGTTTGTCGGATAAGAATAGAATTTTATTAATTTTTAACAAAACTGTTTTTTGACATTACCCAAATTATTCCGTAAATATTTTGATAAAAAAACATATATTCCGCCGTTTAAATCCAAAAAGCATTAAAAACGGCGGTTTTTTAAACCTATTCTACAAAATACGCATTGAAAACAAGGCGGATTTCGTAGCCTTTCCTGTTAGTTAAACAAAACTAACATTTATGCAATTTATCCAAATCAAAAAATTGGACAAATTTACAAACTCGGTTCGCTTTATTGACTTTGTTAAAGAAATGTTATATAATAAATTAGTTAAATGAATTATGGAATTTTAAAAATTGCACAAATCAATTCTTTCTCATTGATGCAAGGAGGAGAAACTATGGGAAAACTGAATGCGGCAGCTGCCGCAAAGATCGAAGAGATCTGCAACAGACATAAGGACGACAAAACTCCGCTTATGATGATACTCAGCGATATACAGAACGAATACGGCTATATCCCGCTTGAAGTTCAGGAGCTTGTATCGGAAAAAACGGGCATTTCCGTTGCGGAGATTTACGGCGTTGTTACATTTTATTCGTTTTTCTCTCTTACCCCGAAGGGAAAATATGTTATCGGCTGCTGTCTCGGCACAGCCTGCTATGTAAAGGGCGCACAGCAGGTTATTGACAAATTCTGCGAATTATTGAAGATCAATCCCGGTGAAACTACCGAGGACGGTCTTTTCACAATAGATGCTCTGCGCTGTATAGGTGCCTGCGGTATTGCTCCCGCAGTCAGCATCAACGGCAAGGTATACCCTAAAATGAGTGTATCACAGGTATCCGAGGTCATCTCGCAGTACCTTGCTGCCGAGGGAAAGGAGGCACAGGCATGATAACAAGTGTTGATAAACTTAACGAAAAGATCTCCGACTGCTCCGCACGTCTTGAAGGCAAGCTTTCGGGCAGTGACGGCAAGCGCCATATCGTGCTTTGCGGCGGTACGGGCTGTCTGTCGAACAATTCAAAGGAGATAGCCGATAAATTCAGGGAAGTTCTTGAAGATAAGGGCCTTTCCGACAAGGCTACCGTAAATCAGGTGGGCTGTTTCGGTTTTTGCTCACAGGGTCCGTTCGTAAAAATATATCCCGAGGACACACTCTACCGTCTTGTCAAGATAGATGACGTAGAGGAGATAGTTGAAAGCGACATTGCCAATAACACAGTTGTTGAGCGCCTGCTCTATGTTGAGCCGTCTACGGGCGAAAAGGTGTCCAAGCAGGATGATATAAACTTCTACAAAAAACAGAGGCGCGTTGCGCTGCACGGCTGCGGCGTTATCGACCCCGAAAATATAAACGAAGCTCTCGGCGAGGGTGCGTTCAAGGGTCTTGAACGTGCGCTTTCAATGTCAAGACAGGAAGTTATTGACGAAGTGCTTGCGGCAGGTCTTCGCGGCCGCGGCGGTGCGGGCTTCCCGACAGGCAGAAAGTGGCAGTTTGCCTACAATTCCGAAAGTGATGAAAAATACGTTGTCTGCAACGGTGACGAGGGCGACCCCGGCGCATTTATGGACAGAAGTATCCTTGAAGGTAATCCGCTTGCGGTCATCGAGGGTATGATGATAGCAGGCTACGCTATCGGCGCACAGAACGGTTATTTCTATGTTCGTGCGGAATATCCCATTGCGGTCAACAGACTTAAAATAGCTATAAGACAGGCTGAAGAACTCGGTCTTTTGGGTGATAATATACTCGGCTCGGGCTTCAGTTTCAGATGCCATATCCGTCTCGGTGCGGGTGCTTTCGTATGCGGCGAGTAAACGGCGCTCCTTAACTCCATAGAGGGTAAGCGCGGCATGCCGCGTCCCCGTCCTCCGTTCCCTGCGGTAAAGGGTCTCTGGGGTCAGCCTACCATAATAAACAATGTTGAGACACTTGCCTGTGTACCCTATATTTTAAGGGAAAAGGCGGAGACTTTTGCATCTGTCGGCACCGAAAAGTCAAAGGGCACAAAGGTATTTGCCCTCGGCGGCAAGGTCAACAATGTCGGTCTTGTGGAAGTTCCCATGGGTACCACGCTGCGCGAACTTATTTACGACATCGGCGGCGGCATCCCCGGCGGCAAGAAGTTCAAGGCTATACAGACAGGCGGTCCTTCGGGCGGCTGTCTTACGGAAGAATACCTTGATGAACCCATAGATTTCGACAACCTTGTTCAGAAAGGCTCTATGATGGGCTCGGGCGGCGCTATCGTTATGGACGAGGACAACTGTATGGTAGACGTTGCGAAGTTCTATATGGAATTCATCTGCGACGAAAGCTGCGGCAAGTGTTCACCCTGCCGTATCGGTACAAAGCGTATGCTTGAGATACTTACGCGCATAACCGAGGGCAACGGTACTATGGAGGATCTTGAAGCACTTGAAGAACTCAGCCACACGGTAAAGAACAATTCGCTCTGCGCTCTCGGTCAGACTGCCGCAAACCCGATAGATTCTACACTCAAACATTTCAGGGATGAGTATCTTGCACATATAGTTGACAAAAAGTGTCCTGCTCATGTGTGCAAAAAACTTATGGAATACTATATCGACCCCGATACCTGTATCGGCTGCGGTCTTTGCTCGAAAGGCTGTCCTGCGGAATGTATCACACGCACGGACTATATCGCGCAGGGACATAAACTTGCATCTTTCGCCATTGACCCCAAAAAGTGCGTGAAATGCGGTGCCTGCATAAGCACCTGCCGTTTCAAGGCGATCTCAAAAAGGTAACAGCAGCAATTCAGTAGAATAGGAGAGATAATTATGTCTTTAATAAATATTAAAATAGAGGGCATCCCCTATCAGGTAGAGGGCGGCGTTACCATACTTGAAGCTGCCAAAGCGTGCGGATACGAGATACCTTCACTTTGTACTTTCAACCACGGCGAATGTAACCAGGGTTCCTGCCGCGTATGCCTTGTTGAGGCTACGGGCGCAAGGGGTCTTGTTGCATCCTGTGTTTACCCCGTTGCCGACGGTATGGAGATAAGGATAAATTCTCCAAAAGCCATTGAGGCAAGACGCGAGAGTGTTGAGCTTTTGCTTTCAAACCACAATCAGAACTGCCAGCAGTGCGATAAAAACGACAAGTGCGAGCTTCTGCACGTTGCAAAGCTCACGGGCGCAAGAGACAACGCATTTGCAGGCAAACATACACCCGTGCATATCGACAGACTTGCTCCGGGTATCGTGCGCGA
>JAGAHK010000186.1 GCA_017627115.1 Bacillota bacterium
ACCGACCTGCCCTCGATCATAAACGCAAGCTCGTCACCCAAGGTACGTGCCATAGTAGCCGTTCTTTTATCAAGAGAGCCGAGCACCTCCGAAACACTCTTTATGTACTTGTCACCCATAATAGAGCCATAACGGGTGTTAAGCGCCGAAAGATCGGGTAATTTGCACACAGCAAGCAAAGCAAAATGTACAGCCTTAACATTGAATATTCTTGTAAGCTGGTCAATAAATGGCTGACGATTAAGGAAAAGTGTAAGCGGATCGTGATCGCGCTCAAACTCACGCTGCTGTTTTTCAATAGTTTCTTCCGTTACGTCACGGATAGTGCCTATTATTTTGCCGTCACTCTCAACGGTCTTTATATGCAGCCATTTGACATCCGTTCCGGCCTTTACGGGCGAAATGACATCAATATCGGCTTTTATTTCTTTGATCATCGGTATCATACGGCTGTTAAAAGCCGCTTTATCCATAAAAAGCTCGTTTTCCTTGTGATACATACCAAACATATTAAATGTGTCCTCGGTACAGAAAACAAGGTTTGAATTTGGGTCATACTCAAATGCTGCAATGGATATGCCCGTCATGGAAAGTATAGCCGTAGTCTTTTTCGTAAAACTCGATATTTCTTCGGTAAGGTCGGCTATTGATGTGCCAAGTTCGTTTATCTCGGCTATCCTTGTAGGTTCGGGACGGATAAGGTTGTCGGGGCGTATCTTCTTTATCGTATCAACGAATGAATTTATGGGCGCCGCCAGCCTGTCCGCAAATTTAACTACAAAAAGCACACAGAGTATCATCGTTGCCAGAAAAGCAAGTGCGATATTCCATTTAAGACGGTTGAGAAAAGCAAGAAGATATTTGCTTTCAACCACACCCGAAAGCACCCACGGCGCATAATCGTACTGTGCATTTTTATATATGTTGAGTGTATTTTTTGTACAGTATACCTTACCTATATTTTTCCCCTTTGCCGCAAGGGTATAAACTCCGGCAAGGTTGCTTTTTGAACTGAACTCAATATCCTGACTGTAATTGTTTATGGTATTGAAGCCATTTCCCGATGTGAATACGCGCGTTCCTTCCGATGAATCTTCATTTGCTGCGGAAGTTATAAGGTAAATACCTTTCCCCTGCGAGTTGAGCTCGTAAAACGGAAGAAGCAGCTGCATATAACTTAAATTCATTTCTATGCCCATTACACCGATGACCTGATTTGCGGAATCACGGATAGGCAGTGAGTAAGCCACGACCTCACGTTTGCCGTCATTTATATCGTAGGGATAAGACCAATAACCGAGATTTTCGCTTGCAACACCGTTATTAAGGCGTGCGATCTCTATGGGCTTTGTATAAAAATCAAAATTATCATATGAAGACATTTGCAGACACTCTGTCCAATAAATGCTTTTGTGCGTCACATCATTCTGTGTAAGGTACTCACCGCCGACAAGCAGCATTGTAGGTGCATTTACATTCTCGGTCGCCTGATCGGTCTTTCGCATCACAACACCGCTTATAGGCACTGTTTTATCCTTTTCGACTTCTATCCTTGTATCAAGGATAAGAAAAGCACCCGATATGTTTTCCTTTGTTGCAAGAGTACGCAGAATATCGGCATTTTTAATATACATTTCCATTTTGGCATTCTGATTATCGCCAAGTTCGGATATTGGCTTGCCGTATTTATTTGCAACACTTTGCAGATTATCTTTTATTGGTGAACTGTTTGCCGCAAGCAGGTCTTCCGCAGAGACAAGTTTTGATTCAAAGTCATCCGCACGTAGTTTTACCGTATCGGTAAACGGCTCAAAGCCATTATATGCAATATTGCGCAAGCTGCCGCCCAATGTAAGCATGATCGCAAAAACAGCCGATTGAAAGAGCATCAGCCATATCATAAAATGTGTAACAAATTGTTTTATAGTCCACGCGCGTTTGTTTTTTTGCATCTTAATTCTCCAAATCTTATGTAAGCAAACTGTAAAAATAGTCAATGATATTCGTATTCCGCAGAAATAAATTTCTGCTACATACTCATAAACAACGGAATTGCAAGCAATTCCAAATTCAGTGGGAGCTTGAGCATTGCCCCGCAAAGATAGATGCGGACAAGCTTTGCCTGGCTTTTGCGCAGCAAAAGTGCTGACCCACTGAATTTTAAGTAAACACCCC
>JAGAHK010000187.1 GCA_017627115.1 Bacillota bacterium
AAAAGCAGATAGACATATATTTCAAGGGGCTTGATATAGTCGGCTGGGCTTATATCCAGCCTGGGTACGAGGACAGCATAAAAGAGGGCATACGCGATTATCAGCGTGAAAATGACGGCTTGCAGGTGATGTTCCTTGTAGACCCCGAGGAAAAGATAAACAGCTTTTTCGTCTGGGAAAATGAAGAGTTCAGGGCGCTGAAAGGCTATATCATCTACTACGAAAAAAACGAGGGCATGCACGAATATATGCTTGAAAACAAGCTGAAGCCCGCCAATGACGAGTACAGGCTGATAAGCGATATATCGCTGACGCAGGGGACGGATGTTGAGGAGAACTTTGAGGCGGAACGTGAACAGAGTGAGGACAGGCAGCTGCTGCGTTTAAGGCGCAGAGAGGAGAAAAAGACCGCGGGGCTGATGAGTACCTTGAGTTTTGTGATGCTTATGGTCTGTTTTGTTATGGGCGCAGGTCTGGTACAAAACGATAAGCGCATCAACCGCCTTGAGCTTGATCTTGCAAGCCTTGAAAGCGAGCTTGAAGCGGCAGACGGCGCACAGAGCGTTTTTGCCGCCGAGTATGTGAGTGTAATGCCTGCCGAGACAGCCGAAACTACAACTTTTGCCGAAGAAACGGAGACTTTGACAGAACCGCCGACAGAAGCTGCCGAGCCCGAAACAAAGGCACCGTACAAAGTTGAAAAAGGCGATACACTTTCACGCATAAGCGAAAAAGTATACGGCACTATCGGCAAAATGGAGGAGATAATGCAGCTCAACGGTATGGACGATGCAGACAGCCTTGTTGAAGGTATGGAGCTGACTATGCCCGATTGACCGATAAAAAGCATCCGAAAAAAGATCTATACGGAAAGGAGAAAATAGTATGGAGCTTGGCAGTGAAACGGCGGCGGCTCTTGCGCATGAGGTGAAAAATCCGCTTTCGCTTATAAAAATGAACGTGGATTATATAAAAAGCTGTCTTAATAAGGAGTTCGACGATAATTTTGAGATAATAGAGCGCGAGATAGGGCGCATAAGCAATATCGTGACGGGTTTTACCTTTAACAGACAGCCTGTGTATCTGCGTGCCTTGCTGCGCAGCATCCTGAACGAATACGATATATCGCTTAAAAACAAAAATATAAGCTTTGAGATAGACTGCGATACGGATATTTCCGTGCAGGGCGATTATGAAAAATTGAATATTCTTTTTTTTAACCTTATTAAAAACAGTGTTGAAGCCATTGATGAGAGCGGAGAGGTGAAAATAGGCATAAGCTGCGAAAAAAATGAAGTGAAAGTAAGAATAGACGATACGGGAAAAGGTATCAGCCCCGAAATAATGGAAAAAATAGGCCAGCCTTACAATACGGACAAAACGGGCGGAACGGGTCTGGGACTGGCTATATGCAAAAGCATAGTGAACGAGCACAGGGGCAGGATAAACTTTGAAAACACCGAAAACGGCTGCCGTGTGACGGTGAGCCTGAAAGCATAAAAAATGAATAAAAAAACGCACACTCTGCGAACGGGCGGGGCAGGGAGAGTCTGAAAACTGCCAAAGCGGCTTTTAGGCACCCTGCAAAGCCCGTATCGGGAATATGCGTGATAATTGTTTGTTTTTTATAAAACTCGGTTTTCTTTTTCTTTGAATTCGCCGTTTTTTGCCCGTCTTTGCAGGTCTGCAAGCACCTGCGCATCATAGCCGAGGAAAATGTCGGGGTTTTTCTCCTTCGCTTTCATACCGAACACCGAAAGCTCGTTATCTACCTCCGATGCTTTGAAAGAGATCTTCCTTGATACATTTGCCAGCTGATGTATCGTACCGTTAGTGACAAGCACGCTTATGCTCTCGCCCGTCTTTACGAAATTGCTTTTGTGTATGGTCTTGTATATCATAAGCAGATCGGTGTATTTTGAGTATCTTATGCCGTTGCTCAGGGCTATAAAGTAGTTTTCGCAAAGATACATTTTAAGAGTATCCAGCCATATCGTGCCTTCGCCGCGTATCTCGTTTTCAAGCAGCTCTATGCGTTCGGGCATCTGCTGCTCTATGGTGATGAAATTTGAAAGCTCCGCCGCGCCTGCGATCGCAAAGAGTACGCCGATAATGAGCGCTATAACAAGCAGACCGCAAAGAATGGAGTTTTCAAATAATACCGACAAAGGCGACATTTTTGTTATTTTAAGTTCGTAGCCGCCGAAAATATCGTCTATATCGGCTGCGGTCAGGTTTTCTTCGGGATATAATTCCTGCAATGTTTCAAGCGCATAACCGCGTATCTCACGGTCGCGGAATTCATGTGTATAGCCGTAAATACGTGTGCTTCCGTTGGCTTCTATCTCTTCGTTGAGCTTGTCAACGGTCTTTTCGCGCGCCTTTAATATATAAAAATAATCGTTTTCGTCCATAACAAAGCAGTATACGTATTTGCCCGTATAACGCTCTTTTTCGTATGCAAAAGTCAGTATTTCGTATTCCGTGTCGATATATGCCGCTTTTGAGTTCGGGTTCTCGCCGCTGAACATTATATTATAAAACGAATCGGCTTTTTTTATTTTTGAAGCCGCATCCGCAAGACCGTAAAAAAGCCCCGCCATCATCAAAAAAAGTATTGTGCAGCCTATAACTGTGTTCTGTATTGCTGTTTTACGTGCTTTTACTATCCTCTCGTCCGTAAATTGCATTTTTATCCCCCTTCGTTTTGATTATGCAAATTAACGTCCTAATTTTATCATATCGTCATACCGTTGTCAATTGATTTGTCAAAAAACACCTTATACAGCCAAAAATGAGTTTCTTTTTTTCTTTGACGTGTTCCTTGAATGTATGATTATTGGTTATAAATAGGAAATACATAATTGTCTGGCAGTTTGTTAAATCGGAATTTATGTTAGTAGTAGAGTTGCATTAGCCTTGGCTCCCCTTCTTTCAGGGGAGCTGGCGCGGCTTGCCGCGACTGAGGGGTTTCGATTGTTGATGCTCACCGTTACACAACACTAAAGCAGTCGCAAATAAACCCCTCCACCACGCTGCGCGCGGTCCCCCTCCCCTAAACGCTGCGCTAAAGGGGAGGCAAGACTAATGCAACGTCTTTTCTTTTCTAAAGTAACTCAAAGCGCCGCAGGCTGAAATCCGCAGTGCGAGCTTTGCTCGTACGAGGAGCGAACGAAGTTCGCATACTTTACAGGCTTGCAAGTGACGCCGCAGGCGGCGCGCAGACAAGACTGCAAATTTGGCGAAAAGCCTGCTTTTCGCCAGACAGGCGAGCGGAGCGATGCCGCCATAAACAATAATTTATCTTTTTAAAGCCTTATCGAAAAATTTCAAAACTCAAAAGCAAAAATGGTGAAACACAAAAAATACATTTTTATTAATTTTCAAATACATATATATTGACAATTTTACAACTTTTATTGTATAATAAAATCAATAATGTAGTTTTTTATCGAAAATACATTAAAGGAGTGTGTTTTTGTGGACAAGACCACTTTAGACCCGAAAACTGTCGGAAGCGTAATTGCTGATCTGCGCAGAAAAAAGGGTGTATCACAGGAAGTTTTAAGCGGTTTTGCCGATATAGCAAGAACTCATTTGAGCGCAATAGAGCGCGGCGAGCGCAAGCCGACACTTGAAACGCTTTACCGTATATCAGCTGCGCTTGAAATAAAAATGAGCGACATCGTTCTTGAACTTGAAAGGCGGCTTGGCGAAACGCAATGAAGCTTTTAAAGCAGGATATAAAAAATTATTGGTTTGGGCTGTTTATTGCCGTTATGGTGTGCGTGATACTCGACCGCATTTTCGGCACCTGCTGTCCGCTGCGCATAGTTACGGGCTATCCCTGCCCTGCCTGCGGCACTACAAGAAGCTTTGAGGCACTTTTAAGGTTCGACTTCAAGACCGCGCTGTGGTATCAGCCCGTTATGCCGCTTATCATAGCCTACTGTCTGTTCTTTTCATACCGCAGATACATAAAGCCGGATGAAAGGATAAAGCTTTTCGGCGGAGCTATGGCAGCTATCATCATTATCGGTATATTGGCGTACTTTTACAGGATGTATCGCTACTTCCCCGAAAGGCCGCCTTTGGAATATACACAAAACAATATTATTAATCAATTAAGGAGGGTATGTCATGGAATATGAACATATGACATTGAAAGACTGGATGATAACTATGCTTATAATGTGTATCCCCTGTGTTAACATCGTTATGATGTTTGTATGGGCATTCGGTTCAAACGTAAATCCAAGCAAGAAGACTTATTTCCAGGCCGCACTTATCTGGGCTGCTATCATCATCGTGCTTGAGGTATTATGGTTCGTTCTTCTTGGCGGCGCAGCAGCAATGTCAAGCATGAACAGTACATACAATTTAATATCATTATTCTGATATACAAAAAGACGGGAAATGCGGTTCCCGTCTTTTTTTGTAAAAAAGCCGCGGGTTCGCCGCGGCAGGGAGAGAAGTTTTGTTTTATAATGCGTTGTGAGTGAAGCTCACGATCTTATCAACAGGGATCACCGTTACAGAGCCGAGCACATTGCCGCAGCCCCAGCTGCCGCGGTTTCCTCTGTTTGAAAAATTATTGCATGCGCTGCCGAGAGGACAGGAAGGCGCTGCGCCAAAGCTGCAAATAAGCTTGATGCTGCATCCGTCAACACCTGCGAGCACGCCCGTAAAGCCGCTGCCCGACATACCGCCGCTTGCCGTAAATACCGTTACCGTTTCGCCTATGTGGCGGCAAAGGCTTTCCAATAAACCGTTATTCATTTTTCAGTTCTCCTTTCGCTTTGTATACTACATATTATGAGAAACACGAAAAATGGTTACGGTATAAAAAGCCGCAAAAGCGGCAGACTAACTTTGGTGATGAAAAATGCAGCAAAAGATAGCCGCAGTCCTGTTCAGCCTTGCCGCAGGACTGTGCAACGGCTTTTTCGGCAGCGGAGGCGGTACGGTGATAGTACCGTGTATGGAAAAATTTTTGAAAACAGAACCGCAGAAAGCTCACGCAAGCGCCATAGCCGTTATACTGCCGCTTTGTGCCGTCAGCGGTTTTATTTATTTCAAGGATATGGGGATACCGTGGCAAAGTGTGATTTTTGCAGGCATCGGCGGTTTTACGGGCGGCATTGTGGGTGCGCGCCTGCTTGGAAAAATAAAAAGCCGCACACTGCATATCGTTTTTGGTGCGGTAATGATAATAAGCGGCATAAGAATGTTTTTCTGACTTTTTTACAAGAGGTGATATTTTGCTGATACTTTTCGGCTTTCTTTCGGGCGTTATCGGCGGTATGGGCATAGGAGGAGGCACCGTACTCATACCTGCGCTCACACTGCTGCTTGGTTTTGAGCAAAAAACGGCGCAGCTGATAAATCTGCTGTGTTTTATGCCGACAGCAGCTGCCGCACTTTATGACCACAAGAAAAACAACAGGCTTGAAACGGGTATGCTGAAATATATGATAGTTTTCGGCATTATAGGCTGTATTGCGGGAGCAGTGATAGCGGTAAAAACAGATAATGAGATACTCAAACGCTTTTTCGGGGCGTTTCTTGTGATAATGGGCATAAGAGAAATAAGACAAACCGAATGAACAAAAAAAGAGCCGCCGCAGTTTCAGTGCGGCAGCCCCAAAAACATAATTATTCTCCGAAAATATCTTTCAAAATAGCCTCTGCATCCTTGCCTGCGTAATTATCGGGGTCGTTCAGTGCAGTCCATGTAAAACGGCCTGCCGTCTCGCCCGAAAACGATAAGTAGCTGTTGGCATCTTTGGCTGTAGGTGTGTATCTCTTCGACCATTCGGGGAAATACTTTGTCATATACTGCTTTACAAGCGTGTATGCCTGACTGCTTTCACTGCCGAGTGCGGTAAGCTGCACACCGCCGCCCTCTTTGCCGTTCACGCTTGCAGACGGTGTAGAGTGCATTATTACAGCGCTGCCGTCGGCACAACCGCCGAGGTATATCCACGCATGACCGTTCATGCTCATTATATCGCCCGGTTTAAAGCTGTCAAGACGCACATCCTGTGTCCATGTACCGAGACCCTTGTCGGCAAAGGTCTTTGCCATCTGCGTAGATGCCATAACACAGCCCTCGCCGCCGCTTTGTGTGTTAAGCGTGTTATAGACAGCCCAGCCGATATAGCCCGAACAGTCAGCACCCGCATAATAATATTGGTTTACACCGTTATGCGGATAGTATGTCTCCGAGCCCGTTTCGGTGCGGTAGGTATAGTCCGCATCGTTTTTATCGAAAAACTCGACCCATTTCTGCGGCACGCCTATTGTAGTACTCTGTGCGGAAGCACCGTTATCCTGCCAATTCCAACCGCCGCCGAAAACATAGAGTGTGTGACCCACAGGCTCCATAGCGGTAGTAAGGAAGTTCTTTACAGTCCTTGTACCCGCCTGACCGCTCACAACAGGCTTAAACTCGTCAGAAGCGCCGATATATGCCGTTTCGGCCGAATATATCCTTATACTCTCGCCCTTTTTCGGAGTGACCTTTTCAACCTTTACACTGCCTGCCGAAGATGTTACTTTATAAACAGACGGCAGTTTCATCGCACGGTTCATCCCCTGCAAAGTTATGGTATCACTGCCCACCTCATCAATAACGCCGACCGTGGCAGCCGCCTCGTCAATGCCCGTGATAACACCGTTTTCCACCTTAACATTGTATACATAGCCCTCTGCAAGCTTGTTTTGCAGACTGTAGCTGTCGTCACGCAGCACCTGATATTCTATAACACTGCCGTCACAGAAGAAACGATGCACAAAATAATCCTTTGTGTTTGCAGACTGTGTACCGTAGCCCTTTACACCCATATATACCGTGTTAAGGAAAACGCCCTCCTTTTCGGGATCTGCGGCAGGAGTCTGCGTTTGTGTTTGTGTCTGTGTTTGTGTCTGTGTCTCGGGCTTGCTGTCCTCGGGTGTAAAGATTTTAACGGTTCTTGTGTCATTATCCCAGCTGACTTTTGCGCCCATATTTTCCGACACAAAACGCAGCGGCACAAATGTCCTTGATTTGCGTATTTCCGCAGGAACGTCCATTATCACCTGTTTACCGTCCACAATTGCAACATCGTTGTTCACTTCAAGCTCAATGCGGTCGTCTATCGTCACTATCTCGTTATCGGCATCCCAGTCCACCTTTGCGCCAAGACTCTCCGCAACGGCGCGTATAGGCATCATCGTTCTGCCGCTTTCTATATACGGCAGCACATTGTCATATTCCGAAAAATCGACCGCATCACCGTCTATGCGCACTGTGATAGGATCATCGGCATAGACTGCCGTGCCCGACAGCATAAGCATAATTGAAAACGGTATTATAAATCTTTTCATAATTATATGCCTCTTTTCCCGTTTATATTTCAAAAACTATTATTCTTCCGTAACAGCGGCTTCGCTTTCGGCATCGTCTTTTTTATTTTCAATGATATCTTTGAGCTTGCCTGCGGCATTGCCTCCCAAAAAGCCCGAAATAACGCTTGCAAGGTCAACGCCCGTGCTTTCTTTCACGCCGTCCGTCACCTTTGTGACCGTATTGATAATATCACCCGTAAGCTTTGAAGAAGCGCTTTCGCCGTACATTGTTATCTTTTCGACCTTGCTTAAAGGCTCTGCGGCATTTTTAACAACTTCGGGCAGGATGTTGAAATACATTTCCAAAATAGCGGCTTCGCCCATTTTTTTCATAGCTTCCGCCTTTTTGTCGATACCCTCTGCCTCCGCGACTGCTTTCTGCTTGATAACTGCCGCTTCCGCTTCACCCTTTATTCTGATAGCTTCAGCCTCTGCCTCGGCTTTTGCACGCATAGCCGTTGCTTCTGCGGCTGCCTTCGCCTTTAAAGCCTCTGCCTCTTTCTCCATTTCATAACGCTTTGCTTCGGCTTCCTGCTGACGCTTGTAAAGTTCTGCATCCGCCTTTTTCTTAATCTCCGCATTGAGCGCCTGTTCCTTGACCTGCGCTTCTTTTGTCATAAGAGAAACTTCCATTTCTCTCTTTGCAATATCGGCATTTGAACGTGTGACCTCAATAGTCTTACGCTGTTCTTCCTGTTGGATGGTATATGCCGCATCTGCTTCGGCCTGCTTGACATCAGCCTCTTTTTTAAGCTCTGACTGCTTGATGGCAAGGTCATTCTGACGCTGTGCTATATCCGTCTGTGTGTCGATACGTGTCTGTTCCGCTTCTCTCTGCGCATTTGCCTTTGCTATGGCGATATCACGCTCACTCTCCGCACGCGCGATCTCCGCCGTTTTCTTTATCTTCACAACATTGTCGATACCGAGGTTTTCAATAACACCGTTGCGGTCAACAAAGTTCTGCACATTAAAGTTGACAACTTCAAGACCCATTTTACGAAGATCGGGGCCTGCCGACTCCGCAACTTTCTGGTTGAAAGCCTCACGGTTCTGCACCATATCAACAAGAGGCATACCGCCGACGATCTCACGCAGTGAGCCTTCAAGCACTTCGCGCGCAACAGAGGCGATATACTCTGTAGGTGCATTAAGAAAGTTCTGCGCCGCAAGACTGAGCATTTCGGGATCGTTGCTTATTTTTACGTTTGCGACAGCATCGACCGAAATATTGATGTAATCGGCTGTAGGCACTTCCGACGAAGTTTGCACCTGAATGGAAACAAGCTTTAAGTTAAGCAGATCCCTGCGTTCAAAAAACGGCACTTTCCAGCCTGCACGGCCGATAAGCACACGCGGTGTTTTGCGCAGGCCCGAAATGATAAGCGCCTTATCGGGCGGTGACTGCACATAGCCAAGTACAAGCA
>JAGAHK010000188.1 GCA_017627115.1 Bacillota bacterium
AATAAAAATATAAAAATATAAAAAATACCGCCTATCCGTTACAGACAGGCGGTATTTTTTGTTATGTGAGTGATGTTCCGAAAGGAACTTACTCTTTTTTTGATATGTGTTTGTTTTTATGCGGCGTTTGCTGCTGTTTCTTCGGCTGCCTGTGTTTCGGCTTCTTCTGCGGTCTCAGTCTCTGCCGTTTCCTCGGTCGACTTGGAGATTATCGTGCCGTCCTGGTAGATCTGCTCAAAATCATCGTTCATAGAGATAGTGGTGAAATTGTGCTCTTCGCATTTTGCCTTGAAGTTTGCTGCTTTTTCAAGGTTGCCGTAATCCTGCTCAACATTGTCGCAAAGCAGCATATATGCCTTGCCGCCGTAGGGGCTCTGCTGTGCAAGCTCGCACATTGCTATATCGCTGCCGCTGTTGCCGAATGAAAGTACGGGTATCTTGCCTATCTCGTTTGTGATAGAGGATACCTTGTTCATATTAAGATTCTTATAAACAAGCTGACCGCCGAAAATAAGCGCATCGTCTTCCGAATAGCTGTATTCGTAGCCGTCTGTATTGCCCTGATGTTCTGCAAGTATAGTGCTGTCGGTACCGATGATGTTTTCGGAGGGGATGTATTCCTCAAGCGGAGAACCCTCAACAACGGTACGTATAAGATGACGGTTTGAACCACTGCAAATATAGATCTTGAAATCGTTGTCGTAAAGGTATTTTACAACGGAGATCATCGGCTGGTACCAGCCCTCGCCGTATTTAAGGTTTTCAAAGCCCTCGGAGTCCTTTGCCATAAACATACGCACATAGTCCTTGTATTCTTCGAGCGTCATGCCCGAGAAAGCGGATGCACTGTAACGTGCCTGATAAGTCTCGGCATCGGAAGCAAACTTGCGGACATTCATACCCTCGCGAAGTTCAAGGCCGAACTGACGCATCTCGGGAGGTGCGGCATAGCTGCTGTCCTCTGCAAGACGGTATTCAAGCATTGCCCACTCAAAATATGTGGGGTTAAGCTCTGCATAAAGTGTACCGTCCCAGTCGAAAGTAACGATCCTGTCCGCTTTGGGTATGAAATTGGGCGAACTTTCGTCTGTGGCGTTTTTAACAAATTCCTTTATCGACTCAACAACGGGAGAACCCTCTTTCCAATATGCAAAATCGTCATACTTGCCTGCTTCCGCCGTTTCGCCGCTGTCGTCTTTAACGCTCTGTGTCTGTGCGCTGTCCGCCGACTGTGGATTTTGCGTTTCGTTCGTCGGTGTCTGTACATTGCCGCAGGCTGTGAGTATAAGCGCAAGGCTCAATGCCGCAGCAAGAGATCTTAAACTTCTTTTCATTATTAATACCGCCTTTCTTTTTCGTGTTAAACTTATTTATAGTAAACGACAAAAGTCTTTGGACTTTGGGCGTTTACTTGCGCCGACTGCGAGCCGCAAAGCGGCTTTATTCCTTGTACGCAGTCGTGTGCATGCCCCGCAGGGTTTATAGTAAAGGACATTTTTAAATGTCGTTTACTATAAAATTCTTTTGAAATTTAAGGAAATTATAACACACTGCGGAAGATTTATCAACAAAAATTTAAAAAATTTGAGTATTTCCATTTTTGTTTTGAGTTTTCTCTTTTCTGAAGAAAAATTATTGTTTATGCTCGTTGTTAAGTTGCATTAGTCTTGGCT
>JAGAHK010000025.1 GCA_017627115.1 Bacillota bacterium
CAAAATTCGCAAACGAATAGGCAGGCAAAACAAGGCAAACACCGTCCACGGCATATTCGCCAAGCATCACACCCGCAATCAAAGTATCGACCACACTCAATCCCAAAAATTTTTGAAAAAAAGCACAAAAGTCATCGGATCTGTGTTATAATAAGAGTGAACAAGTCGGCTATCCCATACCGATAGTAATAAAATTGGAAACAAATGCAATAAAAAAGTGAGGTGTTTTTATGAGTAAAAAATTTTATCTTCCGCTTGTGCTTCTTATGCTTTTGGTCTCAAACGGCTGTTCGGACAAAACTCAAACGGAAGATGTCGCTTCCGATACCCAGCCGATACAGCATAACTATACGCTTGACTCAATACATCGGGTCAACGGCAGGCAGGGCGTATGTGTCGAGGGCGATAATTATTGGGTCAGCGGTTCTACTACATTGACAAAATACGATAAAGATTGGAACATCGTCAAAGAAAACACCGACCCCTTTGCAGGCTACGGCCTTGAAGTAAATCACATAGGGGATATTGATGTATACAATAACGAGCTGTATATCGGTGCGGAATATTTTGTTGACGGTGTCGGCAAAAATATACAGGTCGCAGTATATGACGGCGACACTCTCGAGCTTAAACGTGTATTTCCTTTCCGTGAGGACACGGGGCAGCTGGAATGTTCGGGGATAGCGGTAGATCCCGACAACGGCATTGTATATATGACATCGTGGATAGATGACGAGTCAAGCAATTATCTTTATATGTACGATCTCTCAAGCGGAGAATACCGCGGAAAGATGCTTATGCAGCCGGGGCTTAAATGGCTTCAGGGTGTGGCTTACTATGACGGCAGTCTTTATCTGACCTGTGATGACGGCGATGCCGATAATGACGAGCCCGACAATATGTACCGCATACCCCTGACCGACAACTTTGAAAACGGCACATCAAAAGCGGAACGCGCCTTTGATGATGTCACAAAACAGGGAGAGATAGAAGGCCTTACTTTTGACAAAGAAAAAAATCAGTTTTTACTTTTGTATAACCGCGGTGCAAAAATAGTTCTCGGTATGCCGAAAGGCTTTTATGACGGATACACCGAAGAAATACACGAAGTGTATATATACAATATAGAAGAATAAAATGGTATTATTCAAAAGGCAAAAAAGCAAATTCTTGACACAAACAGGTTTTAGGTGTAAAATAAAGAAAAAAGAATAAAAAAGCTATAGTGAACGTCAAAAATATTTGGACGTTCACTATAGGATGGGGCTCATAAATAATCCGCCTTAAGCAAGCTTAAGTCCGATTATTTAATTCGCTTACTATAAAAAAATCAGAAAGGAATTATGCTATGACGTACGAAGAAATTTTTGAAAGGTCAAAAGAACGCTTGCTCAAAGCAAAGACAAAGGATGTAAAAGAATTTATTGCCGTACAGTTTAACATTTTCGGTGAAGGACAAGGTTCTTTCTATGCCGTGATCTTCGACGGCAAAATGGATGTTCAGCCCTACGATTACAAGGACAATGATATTTCCCTGAACATATCGGGCGATGACCTTGTTTATGCACTTGAAAACAAAATGACCGACAAACTCGGTTTCTATGGAAACAACAAGAAGATCTCAATATTAAAGACCGCACTTGCCACCATTCCAAAGGCAAGAAAAACATCGGAAAAGTCGGCGGTAAAATCATCAAGCAAGCCTACAACGGTAAAGAAATCCCCGAGAAAGAAATAATCACTTTTCAAAAAAATGCGCAGTATGTATCAAAAGATACACTGCGCATTTTTTACATTGTCGGGTATTCCCTCAATATCTTTCTTTTCGCTTTATGATCGGGTACAAACTGCGATACCACACCCCAAAAATCCTTTGAGTGATTCGGGTGCAGGAAATGCGCAAACTCGTGTACCACAACATAGTAAATACATTCGGGCGGTGCTTCAAGCAGAAACAGATTAAGCGTTATTTTCCCCGTTGCGGGCTGACAGTTTCCCCATTGACTTTTCAAAGGCTTGATCGCTATCCGCGGATAGGGAACTCTGTATTTTTCAAAATCCTTATAGACCAGATCCACATTTTTGAAAAATATTTCAACAGCCTGCGATGACAGCCATTTTCTAAAGGCAATTTCGGGAGTTTTCTCTGCTGTTTTTGACAGATAAAGCATATTTCCATCCAAATATGGATCGGGCTTTTCCGTTAAGGATATCCGCCTTTTCTCGCCCAAAAACCAAAATTCCGAACCGTCCGAAATAACGTGCGGAAACAGACATCTCTCGGCTTGAACCGCCATTTTATCAATATATTCTTTTATCTTGTCCGCATTGTTGCTGACGAATTTATCTATATCACGCAAGGAGCAAAATTTATTGGCAGATACCGATATATTTCCGTATTTATCAACGCGAAGATGCAAATTCTTAACATTTTTGACAGTCAGCTTGTATTTTATTCCGTCAACCTCTCTGATCTGTACTTTCGGCGGCATTTCATCACCTCCTTTACGGTAATCGGGACAGATCGTCACCGTACTGTTCAAGCCGTTTTTCGTCACTTCAAACGGTAACTTGCCCCACTGTATAACTCTCCGGATCCATTATACAATAAAGCTATTGCATTGTCCAATATCAAGTCAATGATATTCGTATTCCGCAGAAATAAATTTCTGTTTTATGTGATTATTGTATAATATTATAAATTGCTTGTCAAGCGAGGAAGTGATCGCTATGTTTGGCTCTGTTCCGAAACCGAAAAGACAAGGTACATACAGGTGCCTGTCCCCTGTAAGAGTTCTTGGC
>JAGAHK010000189.1 GCA_017627115.1 Bacillota bacterium
AAATTATTTAAAAATATAAAAGCAAAGGAGAAATACAGATGAAAAAGTTTTCAAAAATTATGGCAGCAACACTCGCAGGCGTTATGCTTATGTCTATGATAGGCTGTAACAATGGCGGCGGCGAAACAAGCAACACAGCTTCAAACCCCGGCAGCAGCACACCCGCAGCATCGACAGCTGAAATAAAGACAGCGGTTGACGGTAAACTTACATGGGCAACAAGTGCAGACTTTCCTCCTTATGAGTTCATCGAAAATGACGAGGTCGTAGGTATAGATGCAGAAGTAATGGCTTATGTTGCAGAAAAACTCGGTCTTGAATCCGCTCCCGAAAATATGGATTTCAGCTCCGTTATTACAGCTGTAAGTTCGGGCAAGACAGACCTTGCCGCTTCGGGCATCACTATCAAGGAAGACAGACTTGAAAGCGTTGATTTCACAACACCTTATGTTACAACAAGCCAGGTAGTTATCGTTCGTTTTGACTCACCTATCAAGATCGCCAACGATATAGACGGCAAAAAAGTCGGTGTTCAGCTCAACACAACAGGTCAGGACTATGTAGAGGAAAACTGCAAGGATGCAACCGTTGAGCGTTATGGCAAGGGTTTTGAGGCTATTGAAGCATTAAAGCAGAAGAAGATAGATGCAGTTGTTATTGACAGCGACACAGCAGATAAGTTTATTGAAGCTGATGACGACCTTATCAAACTTGACGAAATACTTACAGAAGAAGAATACGCTTTTGCGGTACAGAAAGGCAATTCCGCACTTCTTGATGCAGTTAACGGCGTTATCGCAGAAATGAAAGACAACGGCAAACTTGATGAGATAATCAACAAATACAAAGCCGAAGAAGAAGCTCCCGCAGAGGGCGAAACAGCAGCAGAAGCAGCAGAAACAGAAGCCGTTCCCGCAGCATAATCATTAATAAAAACCCAAATTGGGGCTGTCGCATTACGAATACTGACAAGAAATGAGACAGCCCCGTTTTTTTGTTGCAATTCAGCATTGCAAGCACTTATATTTTTTACAATTAATATTTAACCGAAAGGAAATTCCAAATGTTTTTGACCACTACAGGGTTTCAGAAATTTCAGGATGATTTTTACCGTAATTTTATTAAATCCGACAGATATAAGTATCTGCTTGACGGTCTCGGTGTTACTCTTAAAGTTACGATCTTTGCTCTTATCGTCGGTCTTGTTATCGGCATATTTATTGCAATAATACGTTCATCTTATGATAAAACACATACGACCAAATACAGCTCGCCGCTGCACGCTTTTTTACAGATATTATTAAGCATAGCCAACTTTCTGTGCAATATATATCTGACCGTTATACGCGGCACACCTTCGACAGTTCAGCTGATGATAATTTATTTTGTTATCTTTGGCAGCGTTAATATAGATAAGGCCATAGTTGCTATCTGCGCTTTCGGTATCAACTCGGGCGCTTATGTTGCGGAGATAATCCGCAGCGGCATAATGAGCGTTGACAACGGTCAGTTTGAAGCGGGCCGCAGCCTCGGCTTTGGCTATGTGCCCACAATGTGGTATATAATAATGCCGCAGGCATTCAAAAATGTCCTGCCTGCTCTTGGCAACGAGGTCATTGTATTGCTTAAAGAAACATCTATTTCGGGTTATATCGCGCTTGAAGACCTCACAATGGGCGCCAATATCATACGCGGACAGACCTACTCCGCTTTCCTGCCCTTGTTTGCCGCCGCATTTATCTATCTTGTGATAGTTATGCTGTTGAGCGCAGGCGTCAAAAAACTTGAACAAAACGCAAGAGCAAACGAGAGGTAAGGTGAGAAAATGTCAGATGTGATCATAAAAGTTGATGGCCTTTCAAAAGATTTTTCAACAACAAAGGCTCTCGACAATATAAACGCCGAAATACACAACGGTGAAGTGGTTGCCGTAATAGGTCCGTCCGGAAGCGGCAAAAGTACTTTTTTACGCTGTCTTAACCTGCTTGAAGAACCGACGGCCGGACATATCTTCTTTGAGGGAAGCGACATAACCGACCCAAAAAACGATATAAACAAACTCCGACAACGTATGGGTATGGTTTTTCAGCAGTTCAACCTGTTTCCGCATATGACCATAATGCAAAACCTTACCCTCGCGCCTATGAAGCTGCAAAAAAAGACAAAACAAGAAGCAGAAGACAAGGCTATGGAGCTTTTAAAGCGTGTCGGGCTTGACGATCGCGCCGACAGTTACCCCGGACAGCTTTCAGGCGGACAAAAGCAGCGTATAGCTATCGTCCGTTCGCTTTGTATGCAGCCAGATGTTATGCTCTTTGACGAACCCACTTCCGCCCTTGACCCCGAAATGGTCGGAGAGGTTCTTGAAGTTATGCGCGACCTAGCAAAAGAGAATATGACAATGGTAGTCGTTACTCACGAAATGGGCTTTGCACGCGAAGTTGCTTCAAGGGTCATTTTTATGGAAAAAGGCAAAATAATAGAAGAAAACGAGCCGAAAGAGTTTTTTGAAAATCCGCAGAGTCAGCGCTTGAAAGATTTTCTTAATACAGTTCTTTAATAAACTAAGGAAGTCCCCCGCTTCTAAAGCGGGGGTGCTTACTTAAAATTCAGTGGGTCAGCA
>JAGAHK010000190.1 GCA_017627115.1 Bacillota bacterium
AAAGAGAGGGCTATATCCATTTTATCGAATACGATGACAGCGAGAAGATGAAAAACGATGTCGAAACGCAGAAATTGGAGTGCGGTTTCGTCTTTCCCGATGAGGAGGGAAAACTTACCGAGATAAAAACGCTCTGCGGTGTGGGCTATACCTCGGTGCTTGCCGATGTAACGCAGGAGGCGGTTTTTTCGGAGCTGCTGAAAATATACGGCAGGAATATCTCGTTTGAGTTCACGAAAAAGAACGATATCGGGCTTGACGAGGAAAAATTCAATAATACTTATGACAGCTACCTCGGCAGCATAAAAACGGCAGTGGTTTTTGAGGAGACCGATATAAAAACAGCACATACCGCACAGGACGACAGGCTGCTTAATTGTATTGCCGCCATTGCCGTTATCTGTTCGGGGCTTGCGGGTACTTCGCTTTTTGTGCGTGACCGCAAAAAGGGCATTTATTATGACGTGAGCGGAAATATTGCCGCCGTGCTTATCCTTTTTGATATTTCTCTGATTATTGCTTTTGCTATACTCGGGAAAAATATCAACATCACAAGGCTTATCCTGCTTGATATTGCGGTGTGGGGGCTTTGCGCCGTCATCGGCAATTTCATACATGACGAGAGGGTGCCCTGGATGCTTATGCCCATATGTATAGGTTTTGCGGCGGTCTTTGATATATTTGAGGTATCGGCGCTTGTGCCTGCACTGAAAGCGGTGGATCTTTTCCTGCTTTCGCATTATTATGTCTATTCGGGAACGATCACGCTTGCAGCAGTGGCGGCTGTGCTTGCGGCAGTCGGGGCAGTGCTGAACAATGCGGCTTTTTTCTCATTTATGAATAAGAGAGGTAAATAGTTGATAATATGGCTGATAATATGGTTGATGATATGAATGAAGAGAAATTAAATGCTTTTTCACGGACGGAACTGCTGTTCGGAAAAGAAAATATGCAAAAGCTTGCGGCGGCAAGGGTGGCGGTGTTCGGCATAGGCGGTGTGGGCGGTCATGCGGTCGAGGCGCTTGCACGCAGCGGTATAGGCACGCTTGATATTATAGACAGCGACACCGTTGCGCTGACAAATATAAACCGTCAGCTTGTGGCAAGCTTTTCAACGATAGGCAGATATAAGGTCGATGTGGCGAAAGAGCGAATACTCGATATAAACCCCGATGCAAAGGTGAATGTGTACAATACTTTTTACCTGCCCGAAACTGCCGATATGTTTGATTTTACACAGTATGATTATGTGGTGGATGCTATCGACACCGTAACGGGCAAGCTTATGCTCGCCGAACGTGCAAAAAGCTGCGGTACGCCGATAATAAGCTGTATGGGCGCAGGCAATAAACTTGACCCCACAGCTTTCAGAGTGGACGATATTTACAATACTTCCGTTTGTCCGCTTGCAAAAGTGATGCGCCGCGAGCTGAAAAAGCGCGGCATAGACAGCCTTAAAGTCGTCTACAGTACCGAACCGCCCGTTATGCCGCTTGAAAACGGCGAAACAAAGGGCACACAGGGCAGACCCGCACCCGGAAGCACGGCATTCGTGCCGTCTGTTGCAGGGTTGATACTGGCAGGGGAAGTTGTGAAAGATATTGCTTTTTCAAAAGTTTGATAAAGATTTATAAATTATTGTTTCAATGATATTCGTATTCCGCAGAAATAAATTTCTGCTACAGAAGCCGAAACGCGCGACAAGGGCATTATAAACTTTTAGCCCGCAAATTTACCATTGATTTACCACTTTTAATCAGACCCAAAATCGTAAATATAGTAAACGACAAAAGTCTTTGGACTTTGGGCGTTTACTTGCGCCGACTGCGAGCCGCAAAGCGGCTTTATTCCTTGTACGCAGTCGTGTGCATGCCCCGCAGGGTTATAGTAAAGGACATTTTTAAATGTCGTT
>JAGAHK010000191.1 GCA_017627115.1 Bacillota bacterium
CGCTGTCCTTTAAGCCCGATGCCATATAAAGCATAAGTTCTTTCATCTTATGCAGAAGATTTGTGCTGCCGTAAAGCACCTTTGAGTAATCCTCGTAAACACCGTCGTAAAAATCACGCAGTTTTGCGGCAGACGGTTTTGCCGTGCCCTTTATGAGAGCAGGCAGTGCAGGATTTGCCACCACTCCCCTGCCTATCATTATCTTCGTTGTTTTCGGAAAAAGTGCGGCTATCCTCTCCGCATCCTCAACAGTGCGTATATCACCGTTGTAGCAAAGGCTGTGTGCGCTGTGTTCCTCCGCATAAGCATAGTGATCGAGTTTGGGCGTGTTGTTGTACATATCTTCCCTTGTGCGGGGATGAATGATAAGCTCCGTCATGGGATACTTTTCGTATATTTCCATCAGGCGGAAAAATTCATCGGGATCCTCCCTGCCTATTCGTGTTTTTACGGATATTTTAAGTCCGCTGCCGAATATCTCATCCAAAAAGGCATCAAGCTTATCGGGGAAGGCAAGAAAGCCCGCTCCCCTGCCCTTTGAAACAACGGTACCCGAGGGACAACCGAGGTTCAGATTGAATTCTTCATAGCCAAACTCCGCTATTCTTCTGCACATATTGATAAAGCCCTTTGCATTGTCGGTCAGTATCTGCGGTATCAGCTCCGTGCCCTTGTTGTTGTCGGGCAAGATGTCATTATATATTTTTGTACTTAAGCCGCCCTTGTCACAGGGTGTGATAAAAGGCGTAAAAAAACGGTCTACTCCGCCGAAAACACGGTGGAGATTGGCGCGGTATATATTGCCCGTTATGCCCTCCATGGGCGCAAGGTATATCTTCATAAATTCTCCTGTCTTTACTCTTTTTACAGCTTATTATACGAAAAAAAAACGGCCTTGTCAAATATTATGATACATTTAAGTTTCCCCATTTTTATTTTTCCTGTTTATAGCCAATAATCATACATCCAAGTAATACGTCAAAGAGACAATATAGGAAATAATATTAGAAAACTCAAAGAAATAATAATTCTTGAATTTAGTGTGATAATGTGTTAAAATGTAAAATGATGTTCCGTTTAATAAAAACAGACATTATTTTGGGATATTACGCGATAAAACGTATTGCAGTTAAGGAGTACTTATGAAATTCGGAGATATTTTCAAGACCTCACTTTTCAAATTCAGCAGTTATCCGTCCTTGCTTCTGGTCAGCAATTTCAAAACGGTACTGTATGTGTTTTTTCTGGCGTTTATTATGCTTTTCGGTCTATCGGCGGCGGCTGTGCCTTTGTTCACATCGGGCGGCGGTTTTGCGGGCATAGCGGAGAAAAACCTGCCTGAATTCAGCATAAAAAACGGCGAACTCACCTGTAAAAAAGTGCTTATAGATGACAGCCAAAACAGTATGTATATACTTGTGGACGATACAAAACAAGGGCAGATAGACCTGCCCGACGGCTATTTACAAGCGCTCACGATAAGCCGCACAGACCTGCTTATCCGCAACAATTATCAGACAAACAGCCTTAAACTTTCGGAGATAGGCAGTCTTACCAAAGCCGATGTCGTTGCGTGGCTCAAAGATAATACCGCAATTATCTGCTTTGTGCTTGCGGTGTTTATGCTTGCAGGCTTTCTTATCTCGCTTTCGTTCAATATGCTTGTGACAGCACTTATAGCAAAGGCATTCAACGTGCTTTTTATACACGCATCGCTGCGCTTTGGCGAAATATTTAAAATGACAGTGTTTTCAATGACCCTGTCCGTTATACTGAATATGATATTTGCGGCACTCGGTCTTGGCGTTTTTTCAATGATAGCGCCGTTTATAACAATGTTCTACCTTGCAAAAGGTATGAAAGCCTGCCGCGACAGCGAAGGGATAGTTATTGAGGTTTTAGAGTAAAAAATAATTCAAAATTAAAAAAAGTGGGGTTCCTTTTTTTACTTACCTTGACCTTTTTACTCTTGCCCCGATTATGATAAAATAACGTGAGTAAAAATTACTTCAAAAGTAAAAAAAAGCGGGGTTTCTTTTTTTACTTACCTTGACCTTTTTACTCTTGCCCCGATTATGATAAAATAACGTGAGTAAAAATTAATTCAAAAGTAAAAAAAGCGGGGTTTCTTTTTTTACTTACCTTGATTTTTTTACTCTTGCCCCGATTATCGGAAAAACGTAAGAAGAATTAATTAAAAGAAATTATAAGGAGAATAATATGACATTAAGTCAATGGATACCGCAGATGGGCGAAGGCTGTCTGCTCACATTAAAACTGTTTTTTGTGACTATTGTTTTTTCAATGCCGCTCGGCCTTTGTCTGACTTTTTTGTATACCTCAAAAAGTGCAGTACTCAACAAGATAGTCGGTTTTTACATACTTATAATGCGCGGCACACCGCTGCTTTTGCAGATATTCTTTGTTTATTTCGGCCTGCCGTATACGCCGTTTATCGGTAAATATCTGACCATTTCCGACCGTTTCACCGCAGGTGCGATAGCATTTATATTAAACTATGCGGCATATTTTGCGGAGATATTCCGCGGCGGTCTGCTCTCGGTCGATGTGGGACAGTACGAAGCCGCAAAGGTACTCGGTCTTACCGAAAGCCAGACGCGCTTTAAGATAATACTGCCGCAGATGTTCAGAATAGCCCTGCCTGTTGTCTCCAACGAGGCTATCATCCTTATCAAAGACACTGCGCTTATTACCGCTATAGGTCTTTCCGACCTGCTTAAAGTGACAAAGACCATAGTAAATAAGACGACCAATATCTCCGCTTTTGTTGTGGCGGCGTTCTTCTACCTTATTATGAGCTATGTACTCACGCTGGTGTTCAAGGCACTTGAAAAGAAGTTTTCGTTCTGACGGAGGTATGGTTATGGAAATGATAAAAGTTGAAAATCTGAAAAAAAGCTACGGCAGCCTTGAAGTGCTGCGCGATATAAATTTAAGTGTTGAAAAAGGCGATGTTATTGCCATTCTCGGTTCGTCGGGCAGCGGCAAAAGCACATTGCTGCGCAGCCTTATAGACCTTGAAAAAGTTGACGGCGGAAATATTTACATAGAGGATATTCCGCTTTGTAAGGACGGCGTTTACCCCTCCAAAAAAGAAAAACGCAGGATACTTTCGCGTATGGGTATGGTTTTCCAGCATTTTAACCTGTTTCCGCATATGAACGTAAGGGAAAACCTTATGCTTGCACCGAAGCTTGCAAAACAGGCGGACAAGGCGGAGCTTGAAAAAATGGCGGAAGCGACCCTGAAAAAAGTAGGTCTGCTCGATAAAATAGATGCGATGCCGAATAAGCTTTCGGGCGGACAGAAACAGAGGGTCGCTATTGCGCGCGCCCTTATGCGCAAGCCCGATATAATGCTTTTTGACGAGCCGACCTCGGCGCTTGACCCCGAACTAACGGGTGAGGTACTCAATGTTATACGCGATCTTTCGCGCGAACATATGACAATGCTTATCGTGACCCACGAAATAGGCTTTGCAAAAGAGGCTGCCAATAAAATACTGTTTATGGACGGCGGCTATGTTCTCGGTTTCGGGACACCCGAGGAAATAATCGAAAACACCGAAAACGAGCGAATGAAAAACTTTTTTGCAAAAATAATGTAAACGGCTGTATATTTCTGTCGTAAAAAACGCAGCAAAACCGCTGTGAAAATTGCACAAAAAAGTCTTGAAAAAATTTTCAAAATATTCAAAAAAAGGGCTTGCAAAATTTGCCCGTTTCTGTTATTATAATTATTGATGTTTTATTATGCATAATAAATTATTAGGGAGGTGCAGACAATGGCTAAATGTGAAATTTGTGAAAAGGCTATGCTTACAGGCCGTAGGATCAGCATTAACCGTAGTCAGGTTTCAAGACGCGCGAAGAAAACCTGGAAGGCTAATGTAAGAAAAGTTAAGATCATCGAAAACGGCACAGTTAAATCCGTTAACGTATGCACAAGATGCATTCGTTCAGGTAAGGTTACCCGTGCTATCTGATTTTATAAAAAAAGAGTGAGTTCCTTTCGGAACATCACCCGCGTAAATAAAATGGGACTGTTTCTTAACGATGCCGCACTGCGGTGTGGTTAAGAAACAGTCCTTTTTTGTTGTTTGTTTATTGTTTTGAGTCTATCTTGTTTTTTTGATGCTTGCGGTCTTATACCTTTCCATCAGTTTTGCAAGGTAGTCTTCAAGCTCGGTCTCGCTCAGTGCAAAAGGCACTTCGTTTTTGCTGCTTGTGAGCAGACTTTTCCCTATCGGTGTCAGGCGGTAGAGGCTGCTCGGGCAGAAAATAGCAAGGGTATTGTCAAAATCATCGCGTATGCCCGGACGGAAAGCGTATTCCAGCTCACGCGCAAAATTGAACGGAGTGTAATATATTGGCTGTATAAGCTGCAAATAACGTCCGTAAGGCGTCAGGAAATAGCGGTCTATCATCCTGCCGATAGGATAGACGGAAGACAGCGCCGCACGGTCTATCTCGTCAAGCTCGTCACGGTTTTTGTGCTCGTTTTTCCACAGCGATATTATATCCACGCCCACTATATCGTAAAGCTCGGCATAAATATCATCCGTCATATCAAAGCTTTTCAGCCAATTCATCACCATATTTTTGTTAAGCTCGGGCGCATTGCCAAATATAGTAGTAAACTTGCGGCTGCATATTTTTGCCGCACACTCTATTGCAAGCTCAAGCGCCGCTGCACTGTCAAGCTGGTCAAGATGCAGACCCTTTGCGGTGGCCCTGTATTTTAAGATATGGATAGAGGGTATGCTTTTTATAATGCTCATTTCAAGCCCGATCTCCACAAGATAGGCTATGTAGCTGTTATCTGTAAAAGTAAAGCGCGAAGCGTATTTTTCAAAATCGCCCGCTACAAGTTCGTGCGATAGCCGCTCAAAACTTGCGTTTTCCTCGCAAACATCCACAAGCGTGAACAGATCCATAATAAAAGGATGGTGTTCCGCACTGTAAAGCTGCCATTCAAAGCTGTAATCCGCATCCTTTATCTTGGGTATGCAGACATTCACGCCCTCGCTTTTGAACCACATATCCGCAAAAATAGCAGGCGAGGCGAACCCGTCCTGAAAAAGCGCACTGTAGTACCACACCCTGTATATATTATCGAAATATCTGAAAATATCGCTCCTGTTATCGCTTTTTACCGTTTCAAATGCCGTTTCAAAGCCCGATGCAAAAAAGCGGTTAAGCTGTCTGAACTTCTCGTATTCAAGTTTGCCCACTCGGCGTCACCTCTTGATAAAATGTCTCTTGCCCTATAATTATACTATACAAATCGGAATATAACAATAGTTTTTGTGATAATTAACAAATTTTTTACGCGGCAGGTCAAAACAGCAAAAAAATGATTGACAAGACGGCAGAATTGTGCTAAAATATTATTCGTGTTTGGGAGTTTTATCCCAATGCCTTGCCGATGTGGCGGAATTGGC
>JAGAHK010000192.1 GCA_017627115.1 Bacillota bacterium
AAGAACGATAAGTTTGCGGAAACAAATTACATATACTCTATTTACTGCGCTAAGGAATATCTTGATGATGATATTATCCTTATGCATGGTGATCTTGTGTTTGAAAATGAAGTGTTGTCCGGTGTTGTTGCAAACGAAAGCAGCTGCATGACCGTTAGTTCAACTCTTGAATTGCCTGAAAAGGATTTCAAAGCCGTTATCAAAAACGGCATTGTCGAGAAAGTCGGTATTGAATTTTTCAACGAGGCAATGGCTGCGCAGCCCTTGTACAAGCTTAATAAAGACGATTGGAATGTTTGGCTCAACAAAATTGTTGAGTTCTGTGAAAACGGCACAACAGGCTGCTATGCAGAAAATGCATTTAATGAAGTATCAAGTAATTGTAAGATATATCCTTATGATGTCAAGAATCTTCTTTGCAGTGAGATAGACAATCCTGAGGATCTTGCAGTTATCTCAGCAAAATTAAAGGAAATTGAAAACAGAACAGTATATATGTGCTTTTCAACAGACCTTATCCACAGCGGTCATATAGCTATAATCAAAAAAGCTGCAAAACTGGGTAAGCTTATTATCGGTGTGTTATCCGATGAGGCGGTTGTAAGCTATAAGAGATTTCCGCTTTTGCCTTTTGAGGAAAGAAAGGCTATGTTTGAGAATATCTCCGGTGTTTACAAGGTAGTTGAACAGAAAACGCTTTCCTATAAAGAAAATATTGAAAAATATCAGCCTACATATGTTGTTCACGGTGATGACTGGAAAGAAGGCATACAGAAGCCTATAAGAGATGAAGTGACATCACTGCTTGCAGAATATGGTGGAAAGCTTGTTGAGTTCCCTTATTCAAAAGATGATAAGTATAAGGCGCTTGAAGAACGCACCCGTGCGGAACTTGCAATGCCCGATGTTAGAAGAGCAAGACTTAAAAAGGTTCTTAATATGAAGGGTATTGCTACTGCTATGGAAGCACACAGCGGTCTTACGGGACTTCTTGTAGAGAAAACTTCTGTTGAGCAAAACGGAGAAGTGCATCAGTTTGATGCTATGTGGGTAAGCTCGCTTTGTGATTCTACGGCAAAGGGTAAGCCTGATATCGAACTTGTTGATATGACATCTCGTTTCCGCACTATCGACGATATAATGGAAGTTACCACAAAACCCATTATATTTGACGGCGATACTGGCGGACTTACCGAGCATTTTGTTTATACCGTGCGTACACTTGAGCGTATGGGTGTTTCAATGATAATCATTGAGGATAAGACGGGTCTCAAGAAAAATTCTCTTTTTGGTACGGAAGTTAAGCAGACACAGGACAGTATAGAAAACTTCTGTGCAAAGATAAAAGCGGGTAAGGCAGCTCAAAAGACAAAAGACTTTATGATCTGTGCAAGAATAGAATCTCTTATTCTCGAAAGAGGTATGGATGATGCACTTGAAAGAGCTTTTGCGTTCTCCGAAGCAGGTGCGGATGCTATTATGATCCATTCAAGAAAGAAAGACCCCGCCGAAATATTTGAGTTTGTTGAAAAATTCCGTGAAAAGAATGCTTCAACCCCCGTGGTTGTTGTTCCGACATCCTTTAATACCGTAACGGAGGAAGAATTCAAGGAAAGAGGCGTAAATATCGTTATATATGCTAACCAGCTTACAAGAACAGCTTTTCCTGCAATGCAGAACGCAGCAAAGCTTATTCTTGAAAATCACAGAGCTAAAGAGTGCGATGATATATGTATGCCTTTCAAGGAAATAATTCGACTTATACCGGAGGAATAAGATGCAGAAGATATTAAGCCCGAATAACGATTATTCGGAGTTGACTCAGTATTTAAAAGAAAACCGGCTTAATAAAATATTTCTTGTTTGCGACAGTTCTCTGCCATTCTTGAAGATAAATGATTACTTTACATCCCTGCCTGAAAAGGCAGGGATAGAAGTTGTCTATTTCAATGATTTTAAGCCGAACCCCCTATATGAATCGGTCGTAAAGGGCGTAGATCTGTTTCTTTCCCAAAACTGCGATGCTATAATTGCAGTCGGCGGTGGAAGCGCGATGGATGTTGCCAAGTGTATAAAGCTTTATTCAAATATGGATAAAAACGAGAACTATTTAAAACAAACGATAGTTCCGAATGACATCCCGCTTTTGGCTGTCCCGACAACAGCAGGCACCGGAAGTGAGGCAACAAGGTATGCCGTAATTTATTATAATGACGAAAAACAGTCGGTTGCGGATTATAGCTGTATACCGTCTGTTATATTGCTTGATCCGTCGGTGCTTAAAACGCTTCCGGAATATCAGAAAAAATCCACTATGCTGGATGCCCTTTGTCATTCCATAGAGGCTTTTTGGTCGGTAAATTCTACGGATGAGAGCAAGGAATATTCAAAACAGGCAATAAAGCTGATACTCGAAAACCTTGACGGATATATCAAAAATGAAGATACGGCAAATGCAAATATGCTTGTTGCAGCCAATACGGCAGGCAAGGCAATTAATATAACTCAGACAACGGCAGGTCACGCCATGTGCTATAAGCTGACAAGCCTTTATAATATCGCTCATGGTCATGCAGCAGCATTATGCGTTAAAAAGCTGTTTCCGTATATGATAATGCATACCGAAAAATGTATAGATCCAAGAGGCGAGGATTGTCTTAAAACGACATTTGAGGAAATAGCAAAGGCTATGGATTGCCTTGATGCAAATGAAGCAGCACAAAAATTTGAGAAAATAGTTGATTCATTGAATTTGACCGTTCCAAAGCCCGAACAAAAGGATTTTGATATACTTACCGACTCGGTAAATGTCACAAGGCTTAAAAACAATCCTGTTGAATTGGATAAGGAAACAATAAGAAAACTATATAACGAAATATTGGCATAAAATTGGAGAAACAAAATGAAAGTAGAGAATTTAGTTAAAATAATTGGCTCGGATTTCTATACGGGCGTTCCCGATAGTCAGATAAAAGCACTTTGCAACTATCTTATGAATGAATACGGCATTGACCCCAAACATCATGTGATAGCTGCTAACGAGGGCAACTGTACTGCGCTTGCAGCCGGTTATCATCTTGCAACAGGTAAAGTTCCTGTTGTTTATATGCAGAATAGTGGAGAAGGCAATATAATAAATCCGGTTGCATCACTTCTTAATGACAAGGTGTATGCTATTCCGACTATCTTTATCGTAGGCTGGAGAGGTGAACAGGGTGTTCATGATGAGCCTCAGCATATCTATCAGGGTATGGTCACTGTAAAGCTTCTTGAGGATATGGATATAAAGCCCTTTATAATCGGCAAGGAAACGACCGATGATGAAGTTGAAGCGGTAATGACCGAATTTAAAGAAATACTTGCCAAAGGCAAAAATGTGGCTTTTGTTATCAGAAAAGGTGCGTTGACCTATGACGGTAAGGTAGAATACAAAAATGATAACAAAATGGTGCGTGAGGATATTATCAAGCACATCGTTAAGGTGAGCGGCGAAGATCCTATCGTTTCAACAACGGGAAAGGCAAGCCGTGAGCTTTTTGAAACAAGAGAAGCAAACGGACAGAGCCACAAGTACGATTTTCTTACAGTCGGATCAATGGGTCATAGTTCGTCAATTGCGCTTGGCGTGGCGATAAATAAGCCTAATACAAAAATTTGGTGTGTAGACGGTGACGGTGCGGTGCTTATGCATATGGGCGCAATGGCAGTTATGGGCGCTAATAAGCCTAAAAATGTTGTCCATGTTGTAATTAACAACGGAGCACATGAAACGGTAGGCGGTCAGCCAACAGTTGCCGCAAAAATTGATTTGGTAGCAATAGCTAAAGCCTGCGGATATCCGAATGCCGTTTGTGTGGATAATTTTGATGACCTTGATAAGGAACTTGCAGCGGCTAAGAATAGAAATGAACTTAGCTTAATAGAAGTTAAGTG
>JAGAHK010000193.1 GCA_017627115.1 Bacillota bacterium
AGGTTGCCGATGCGGTTGTTGAGGAAATACGACCGATTCAGGAAGAATTCAAGCGCATTTCCGCCGATAAAGCTTTTGTTGATAAGGTAATAAAAGAGGGCGCGGAAAAGGCGGCTTATATTGCAAACAAAACTTTGAGAAAAGTTAAGAAGAAAGTCGGCTATCCGAATTAAGCACATTATCGTGTCATGGGATCGTATTATTATTGAGATAATGAAACACAGGATAGTTTATTTGATACTTTTTATACTGCTGTTTGCGCTCGAAACTCTTATTGCTCTTACCTTGCACGGCGGCTTTATTCGCTCATATATGGGTGATGTTATAGTCGTGTGGGTGGTGTACTGCTTTGTTCAGGCAATTTTGGGCGGTAAAAATAACCATTATATCGTTGCGCTTTCGGTTATGTTTTTCGCCTTTTTGGTGGAATTCTTGCAGGGCATACATATTGTGGATATACTCGGTTTAAGCGATAACGCATTTTTAAGGACTGTTATCGGCACAAGCTTTTCATGGGTAGATTTGGTTTGTTATGCTGTCGGCACGGCTGTGGAGGTGCTTGGGATATGGACAGCGGAAAATTATTTATTGAAAAAATAAATTTCTGTATTTATATTTTTATACTTTTGATTGCAGTTTTAAACCGCTTTTTCGGCTTTTTTAACCCTTATGCTTACGAAGTAAACAAAATTACGGGTGTCGGGTATTCGTTTTATTTAATGACATTATATGCTTTGTGGTCGCATTTGATAAGCCTTATAATGGCAGTTGTCGGTCTTGTGTTGACGCTGAAACGGTCGATAGAAAAAGAAACGACAAAAAACAGTTTCAGATTGGTTGCTTTCGGAACTGTGCATACGCTGTTTGTCTTTGCGACGGTAATGGTCATTGTACCTGAGTTTATTGCGATTACATAAAAAACCGTAAGTTGGACAGTTCGCAGGCGAAGATGAACAGATAAAAAACATTGCTATAAATTGCGTAAATAAGACTGTCGTGCTGAGGCAGTCTTTTTTTATGTCAATTTGAGTTTCCCTATTTTTTCTTTGACATATTCCTTGGATGTATGATTATTGGCTGTAAATAGGAAAAACAAAATTGTTTGATAGTTTGTTAAATTATTGTTTATGCTTCCTTAATTGTTGCGTTCGAAACCTCTCCGTCAGCCTTCGGCTGCCACCTCTCCTTTCAGGAGAGGCAAGAGCCTGCGGCGCTAAATACCTTAAAAAGTCAAAGTGTTGCATTAGTCTTGCCTCCCCTTTAGCGTAAGCGGTCAGGGGAGGGGGACCGCGCGCAGCGTGGTGGAGGGGTTTACTTGCGACTGCTTTAGTGTTGTATAACGGGTATGCAACAACAACCGTAAACCCCTCAGTCAGCCTTCGGCTGCCAGCTCCCCTGAAAGAAGGGGAGCCAAGACTAATGCAACTCCACTACTAACATAAACAATAATTTTTCTTTAAATAAAAGGAAAAATTCGGCTTTTAAGACAACAATAAAAAATAGCTGTATTGAAAAATGTGCTTGCCACTATTCCCAAAGCAAGGAAAGTAACGGAAAAGTCTGCGGTGAAATCATCAAGCAGGCCATCCACGGTTAAAAAATAACCGAGAAAAAAATAATATGATCTAAAAAACGGGCTGCCGCATAAGCGACAGCCCGTTTTTTGTGTTATTTTATGCTGCTTCTATCGGGAAAGCGTATGTCGAAACAAGTGCTTTCTGTAAGATGTGAGTTGAATCTGCGGCATCAATGCCGTTTTTGCCGTCAACATCGGCAGCTTTTTCGTTTATCTTAACAGCGTTTCTGTTAAGAACATACTGTAAGGTGAATGTAGCATCGGAAGCATCTATTTTGTTGTCTTCGTTAACATCACCGTATTTTACATCGCTTGCCGCATCGCCTAATTCAGCGATAAGACCGTTGATATAAGGTGTCCAGTATTCAGAAGGAAGGTTCTCGTCATAAACGCCTGTTGCGGAGTTGATGTTGTAACCCTCAAATTTTGAATCCGACCATACCATAAACTCTGTGTTGCCTTCTGCATCTGTTGCAACAAGGCTTGCAGGCTTAACTATATCCTTTGAGAAAGCGTATGTGCCGTCTTCTTCGATAAGGTCAGCCATTATAGCTGCAAGAGCAAAACCGCCGAGCTTGGAGTGGTGAGTCTTTTCACCGTAGCCGAAGAGTCTCTTAGGTTCAGTTTCGTTGCCCTGTACCTTCCAGGCTTCTTCATAAAGGTTCTTTGAGATAGTGTAAAGGTCGATGCACTGTACACCGTTGTCCTCTGCTACCTGCTTTGTGGCAATAACGTATTCGTCTTTGCTGCCGTGGTGTGAGTAGATAGTACCGTCAGCATTGAAGTACATTCTGGAAACAGGTGTTACAAGAACGGGTGTTGCGCCTGCGTTCTTTGCAACATCAACATACTGCTGCAAGTACCAGCAGAAAGTACCGTCTGTACCCTGACCCATAACTGCATTTGTAGGTGCAGTGTAGGGGAACTTGCCGTTTGAATCGGGTGTGCCGATGGGAACATATCTGTCCTTATAGCTTGCGGAGCTGTCGTTGTGACCGAACTGGATAAAGAGGTAATCGCCCTTTGTTATCTGTTCTTTGATCTTGTCAAGATACTTGTCGCTGCCGTCATCCTTTGTACCGTCAAGGAATGTCCAGGCGCTTCTGCCGCCCTGTGCATAGTCCATTACTTCAAACTTGCTGTCCTTGTCGATAAAGTAGGGCAGGAATTCGCCCCAGGAGCCTTCCATACGGTTTGTGCCGTTGTTGATAGCGCCTGTTGAGTAATCCTTGACTGTGGAGTCACCTGCAAGGAAGATAACAGACTTGCCGCTTGTTCTGCCGTTGTCAACACCGCCTGCGCCGAGTGTTATCTCTTTTTCGGTGATAAGCTCAACGGGTGTGCCCTTTGCACCGCTGTAAAGCATAGGTGTTACAACAGCCTTGAGCTTTGAACCTATCATATCGTTTGTAAGCACGATCTCGCCGCCGTCTGCCTTTGAAGCAGCCTTTACAAGTGTGTCTGTACCGTCTTTTACAAGATACCAGTCTATTTCGGTAGCATCTGTGCCGCTGTTTGCGCCAAGATCGTAAACTACCTTAAATGTGTTGCCTGTCTGGGGAAGAAGAACATCACCGTCTGTGCTGAGGTTAGGTGTGCCGCTGAATGCGGGAGCGCCGTTTTCGTCAACATAGTAAACGGGTGTCCAGTCTCCGAAGTAGGTCTTGGGGTCAACATTGCCGCTTGACTGTACTGTGCCTGCTGTTCTGCCGCTTACGTCAACAGCTGTGCCCGCAAATGTTGTGTTGTATTCCTTGAACTGTGCATCCTCGGGATTTGCGCTGCTCATCTTTGTCCAGCCTGCTGCTGTGATGGCATCTGCGTTTTCAAGCTTTGTGTTTACAAAGAATACGCCTGCATCCTTGTCCCAGGGTCTGCCGAAGCAGCCTGCACCGTATTTCATACCTTCTTTATTTGTAATAGTACAGCTTCTGAATAAGTAGCCGTTGTAGCCTGCTGTGCCGTTTGCGCGTGCTGCCGTTACATAACCGCCTGTTGCGCTGTCGCTGTAGCCGCCGAAGCAAAGCTCGCAGCCGTCAAATACTGCATCGCCGCTGCCGAAGATGTAGTCTGTGTTGCCCTGCACATAGCAGTCTTTGTAGTAAACATCTATATCACTGCCCATGTAAAGTGTATCCTGGCTGCCTATGAATGAGCAGTCCTTGAATTCACAGTTGTCAGCCTCTATAGAAAGAGCTGTTGCACGCTCTGTGGCTGTCTTTGTTGTAACATCTGCACCAAGTGTTCTCTTGAACGAGATGGAGCTGTCTGAAGGAGGATTGAGCGCTACGCCGTCCTGGATCTCCTCGTCTGTTACATACTGGTTGAATGATGCTTCAAAAGTGATGCCCTCTGCACGGAAAGCTGTTGCGGTTTTCTTAACATAAACAGCTGTACCCCACTTCTGGACATTGTGCTTGTCATATTTATCAAATGCGTTTTCGGGGTTGTAGTAGCCCGTTGTGTCGGCGCTGAAATATTCGTAGCCGATACCGTAGTACCATGTAAGCTTGACTTCGCCGCTGCCTTCCTTAACGAATGTAAGGTAAGGTGTATCTATAGAGAACTGTTCTCTGTAAACACCGGGTGCGATATGCACTGTAATGCGCTGTGCTTCGCTTGTGGGGTTCATAGCCTTTACGGCTGCCATAG
>JAGAHK010000194.1 GCA_017627115.1 Bacillota bacterium
ATCTTTACGAAAGGAAAAGAAAAATATGTCTGACATCAAAAGAATTTATGTTGAAAAGAAAAAAGGCTATGATATCGAAGCAGGTCATCTTTATGACGATATCAAGGAAAACCTTGGTATTGAGGGACTTAAAGGTCTGCGAATATTATACCGCTACGATATAGAGGGAATAAGCGAGGATGCTTATGAAAAAGCGAAAAAAACCATTTTTTCCGAACCTCCCGTTGACATTATCCATGAAGAAAAATTTGAGCTTGCAGCTGATGAAAAGTTTTTCGGTATGGAATATCTGCCCGGACAGTACGACCAGCGTGCGGACTCCGCCATGCAGTGCATACAGATAATCACAGGCGACGATTCCACGCTTATCAACTGTGCAAAAGTATTTGTATTAAAAGGCAGTCTGTCGGAAAGCGATGTTGATAAGGTGAAGAACTACTGCATAAACCCCGTAGACTCGCGTGAAGCAGCGGCAGAAAAACCCGAAACGCTTAAAATGCAGCTCACTGTTCCCGAGGATGTTGCGATAGTTGATGGTTTCATCACAAAAAACAATGAGCAATTATATGCTTTAAAGGCTGAACTCGGTCTTGCTATGAGTGATGCAGACATAGTTTTCTGTCAGGATTATTTCAAAAATACCGAAAAGCGCGATCCCTCTATTACGGAGATACGTGTTATAGATACATATTGGTCAGACCACTGCCGTCACACCACATTCTCGACAAATATCGAAGATGTTGAATTTGAGGACGGCAAATACAAAAAAGTTATCGAAGATACCTGGAAAATGTATCTTGACGAGCGCGAAAAACTCGGCAGAAGTGAAAAGCCGCTTTGTCTTATGGATATTGCAGTTATGGGTATGCGTGCTTTAAAGGCAGAGGGCAAACTCGATAACCTTGACGAGAGCGAAGAGATAAATGCGTGCAGCATCGTTGTTCCCGTTGATATAGACGGCGAAGTCGAAGATTGGCTCATAATGTTCAAGAACGAAACACATAACCACCCCACAGAGATCGAGCCTTTCGGTGGTGCGGCAACCTGTCTCGGCGGTGCTATCCGCGATCCCCTTTCGGGCAGAAGCTATGTTTATCAGGCTATGCGTGTGACGGGCTGCGGCGATCCTCGCACAAGTGTTGCCGACACACTTCACGGCAAACTTCCACAGAGAAAAATAACCACATCTGCCGCTCATGGCTACAGTTCATACGGCAACCAGATCGGTCTTGCTACGGGTATGGTCAACGAGATATATGACGAGGGCTATGTTGCAAAACGTATGGAGATCGGCGCAGTTATAGGTGCAGCAAAAAAGAGCGATGTTATACGTGAAAGACCTGCAAAGGGTGATATTATCATTCTTACGGGCGGACGCACGGGTCGTGACGGCTGCGGCGGTGCAACAGGTTCTTCAAAAGAGCACAATGAGGACTCTATACTTACCTGCGGTGCGGAAGTTCAAAAGGGTAATCCTCCTACAGAACGTAAATTACAGCGACTTTTCAGAAATTCCGAAGTAAGCCGTATGATAAAACGCTGCAACGATTTCGGTGCAGGCGGTGTTTCCGTTGCTATCGGCGAACTTGCGGAGGGTCTTGTTATCGACCTTGATGCTGTACCCAAGAAGTACGAAGGTCTTGACGGTACGGAACTTGCCATTTCCGAATCACAGGAAAGAATGGCAGTTGTTATAACAAAGGAAAATGCCGAGCGTTTCAAGGAGCTTGCGAAGTCCGAAAACCTTGAAGCAACGGTTGTTGCGGAAGTAACGGATGACAGAAGACTTAAAATGTTCTGGCGCGGCAAGGATATTGTGAATATCTCCCGTGATTTCCTTGATACAAACGGTGCAAAGCAGTATACAAAGGTATATGTAAGCGAACCCGAAACAGAAATGCCAAAGGCAGATGTCAAAGGCAGCGATACGAAAGAAAAATGGCTCAATAACTTACAGCAGCTTAATGTTGCCTGTCAGAAAGGTCTTGTAGAGCGTTTTGACTCTACTATCGGTGCAGGCAGTGTTCTTATGCCTTTCGGCGGCAAAAATCAGCTTACTCCCATTGAGGCTATGGCTGCAAAAGTACCCGTATTAAGAGGAGAAACAACCACTGCTACCCTTATGAGCTACGGTTATAACCCCGAATATTCAAAATACAGTCCGTTCCACGGTGCAGTTTATGCTGTTGTTGAATCGGTTGCAAAGATAGCTGCGGCAGGCGGTAAATATTCAAGCTGCCGTCTTACATTCCAGGAATATTTTGAAAGACTCGGCACAGATCC
>JAGAHK010000195.1 GCA_017627115.1 Bacillota bacterium
CAAAATTCCTGTATGTGAACAACAAATTTTAACAAGAAATATTACAAAATTATTAAATTTATGTTTTTTTTATTAAAAATAGATAAATTACTCTTTATTTTTTTTCTGTTTTGTTGTACAATGGTATTAAGTATTATTATACGTTTAAACAAAAGCTGCCGTTTTTATTGCATCGGCGGCGGAAAAACAGAAAGAGGGGCTGGGGAAATGATCTCAAATCAAATACTGCAAAACACGATCGACGGGCTGAAAAACATTACCAGACGCGAATTGAGCGTGGTTGAGCGCGAGGGCAAGATAGTTGCCACCACCGAGGAGGAAATGGTCAACACAACTATCGACAATCTTGGTATTTTTGTTGCAAGTCCTGCCGAAAATCAGCTGGTGCAGGGCTATCAGTACTTTAAAGTGTTCGATAACGGTTCTACCGAGTATATCGTTATGATAAAGGGAGAGGACGAGGAGACCTACCGTATCGGCAAAATAACCGCATTCCAGATACAAAACCTGCTTGTGGCTTATAAGGAAAGATACGACAGGGACAACTTCATCAAAAATCTTTTGCTTGACAACCTGCTGCTTGTTGATATATACTCTCGTGCAAAGAAACTTCGCATCGAGAACAATGTGCGCCGCATAGTTTACCTTATAGAGACCGAGATAGACAAAGATCTCAATGTGGTGGAGATAGTGCGCGGCATTTTCCCGACAAAGCAGAAGGACTTTGTTACGGCAGTTGACGAAAGAAGCATTATCCTTGTAAAAGAGCTTAAAGCAAAGGATACCAGAGAAGATATCGAAAATGTTGCAAAATCCATTTACGATACCCTTGTTGCGGAGACGATGAGCAATGTTTATGTTGCTATCGGTACTTCCGTAATGGACCTTAAAAATGTTTCGGCATCTTATAAGGAAGCAAAAATGGCGCTTGAAGTCGGCAAGATATTCGAGGAGAGCAAGAGCGTTGTCAACTACGAACAGCTCGGCATAGGCAGGCTTATATATCAGCTGCCCATACCGCTTTGCCGTATGTTTATAAACGAGGTGCTCCACGGTCTTTCTATGGATCAGTTCGATGATGAAACTCTTACGACCGTAAACAAGTTCTTTGAATATAACCTTAACGTGTCGGAGACTTCACGTCAGCTTTATATCCACAGAAATACGCTTGTTTACAGACTTGACAAGCTCCAGAAAATGACGGGGCTTGACCTGCGCAACTTCGATGACGCCATCATCTTTAAAGTGATGCTTATGGTCAGCAAGTATATGAACAACAAAGATAACTTTATTTATTGATAAAATATAATTAAAAAATCAGAACTCAACAAATGTCTGCTTTTCGCTAATACTATCGCAATAATACGGTTTTTTCGGCAAAGGCAGGCATTTGTATCTGTTAATAAACCCGCAAATGTTTTTGCTTTTTCGGGCTTATTAACAGATAAGGTATTTTTTGAGGGAGTCGGTTTTAAAGAAAGGACGATAGTTTTGATAAAGATAGACAATGTTACCAAAATTTATGAAAACGGTGCTATCGGGGTAAAAGAAATGAACCTTGAAATAGAGCAGGGCGAGTTTGTTTTTGTCGTTGGTACATCGGGTTCGGGTAAATCCACCTTTATGCGTATGCTGCTTAAAGAGGTTGACCCAACAACGGGAAACATTTATGTTGACGGTCAGGATATAACTGCGCTCAAACGCCGCGAGATACCGCTTTTCAGGCGCAAGATAGGCGTTGTGTTCCAGGATTTCCGCCTGCTTCCGTCAAAAACCGTTTACGAAAACGTGGCTTTTGCCATGCAGGTAGTCGAGGCAAGTCCAAAGGCTATCCGCCGTACCGTGCCGCAGGTTCTGAGTATGGTGGGTCTGCATAAAAAGGCGAAAGCTTATCCCAATCAGCTCTCGGGCGGTGAACAGCAGAGAGTTGCTTTGGCGCGCGCAATTATCAACAAGCCGCCTATCCTGCTTGCGGACGAGCCTACGGGTAATCTTGACCCCGATACCGCATGGGAGATAATGGATCTGCTTGAAGATATAAATAAGCGCGGTACCACCCTTGTTGTGGCTACCCATGCAAAGGATATAGTGGATAAAATGCAAAAACGTGTTGTAACGCTTAAAAAAGGCGTTGTTCAGCGAGATGTCAAGGAAGGCGGTTACGACGATGAAATTTAGAACATTCAGCTTTCACCTTGAACAGGGCGTGCGCAGCCTGCTTAAAAACGGTATTATGTCGCTTGCATCCATAGGTATAGTTGCAGCCTGTATATTTATTGTTATCATCTCGCTGTGTGTGGCTCTCAATATAGACTCCATTTTGCAGCAGATAGAAAACAATATCGGTATAGAGATATTTTTCGGCAACGAGCCTACCGATGAACAGATAGCGCAGCTGGAGGGCGAGATAAGGCAGCAGCCCCATGTTATTCAGGTGACATACAACTCCTATGATGATGCGCTTGACAGGGCGAAAGAGCGCCTTAATATGGAGTCGCTTGAAAGCCTGCGAAACGATAACCCCCTGCCGCGTTCTTTCTATATCAGCCTTGACAGCATCAAGTCACAGAAGGAATTTATCAGCTATCTCGAACAGTTACAGATCTCGTTTGAAAAGAGTTTCCTTGCAGAAAAAGCCGCGGCTGCGGAAAACCCCGAAAATACGGAAGCCGTGACGGAAGCTGCGACAGAAAATGCTACGCAGACCCCTGCACAGGCGGCTGTCGGTACGGCAGAACTTGTATCGGCTGCTTTGCCCGAGGGTGAAACATCGGCGGCGGTACAGGCAAAGGCGGAGGTCGCTGCGGAGACTACGACCGACATAAACGCAGGCCTTAATATAGGCGATCCCTCTTATACCTACCGCGGTATAGAGAAAATAATGCACGCACAGGGCGCAACAAGCACACTTGCGGCTATCGACACGGTAGTCCGCGTAGTCAGCATAATTCTTGTTATCCTGCTTTGCATAGTTTCGGTCGGCATTATTATGAACACGATAAAGCTTACCGTTTTTGTAAGAAGAAACGAGATAAGCATTATGAAATATGTGGGCGCGACAGACTGGTTCATCCGCTGGCCGTTCATTATCGAAGGTCTGCTTATCGGTATTATCGGTGCGGTGATCCCCTGCGTGATCTCGTGGTTCAGCTATGATAAAATGATAAATGTAATTTACGATAAAGCGCCTATTATCAAGCGCCTGTTCCAATTTGTGGGCAGTCACGAGATATTTATACGTGTTGTGCCCGTGTGCCTGCTTTTAGGTGCACTTCTGGGTGCGATAGGAAGTATTAATTCAATAAGGAAACACCTTAATGTCTAAATATTGGGTGTCGCTAAATGCGACAGCCTCATTAAAAAAAGGAAGATGATTTTTTGAAAAAGAAATTATTTGTATTAACTATGATGCTGACTGCCGCTTTTGCGGTCAATGCTGTCATGGGCGAGACTATAGGCGAGCTTCGGCAGCAGAGTCAGGGAATAAAAAGCAAGATCCAAAACGCCAGGGAAGAGCTGATGTCGGTGCAGAACCAAAAGGATGACACCGTAAGCGAGATACAGCAGCTTGACAGCGAGCTTGCCGATGTGCAGGCAGAGCTTGACAGGCTTGAAAAGCAGCTTGAAGAAACTTCGCAGCGCCTTGATATAACCTACGAGGAACTTGAACAGGCAACGGAGGAAAAACAGCAGCAGTATGAAACGCTTAAACAGCGTGTGCGCGCTATGTACGAAAACGGCACCGCAGGTTATCTCGAGACCATACTCAATGCCGAGAATATGTCGGACTTTTTGCAGCGTATGGAGTATACCACACGCATTATGGACTATGACCAGCACCTTTTGGAGAGTTTCAGCCGTGTGGAGACACTTATAGACCAAAGCGCAAAGCGTATAGAGCAGGACAAGGCCAATCAGGAAAAATTGAAAAAAGAGCAGGAAGAAGAACAAGAACTGCTCAACGAAAAAATATCCGAGAAAAATGCACTTGTGGAAAGACTCAACAGCAGCGCGGAAAGCTATGAGGCGCAAATTTCCGAGTGGGAAGAACAGGATGCCGATATACAGGCGCTTATAAAGAAAAAACAGGCGGCTGCGGCTGCGGTAACACCACGGTCGAGCGGTAGGTCGTCTTCGGGCGGCAGCAGTTATCAGGCAAGCAACAAGGTTTACGCATATACGGGCGAGAGCTATATGTACCCCGTGCCTGCGTATTCGGGCTATACGCCAAACTCGGGCTATGGCTACCGTTCAAGCCCCATAAGCGGCGGTTCGGAGTTCCATACGGGTCTTGACCTGAAAGCTACCCTTAATACGGATGTTGTTGCTGCCGAAAGCGGCACGGTCATTTATGCGGGCTGGCGCGGCGGTTACGGAAACTGTGTTATAATCGACCACGGCGGCGGAATGAGCACCCTTTACGCACATAATAATGCGCTTTGCGTAAGCGTGGGACAGAGCGTGTCAAAGGGTCAGGTCATCTCAAAGGCAGGCACAACGGGCTATTCAACAGGTGTGCATTTGCATTTTGAGGTACGTATAAATGGTCAGCATACCAACCCGACACCGTACATATATTAATAAAAAAGCTGCTTGATATAATTGCAATGCTCAATAATAAGTGGGGGTGTCGCATTAAGCTCCACCCTCTGGCAAAAAACAGGTTTTTTGCCAATTAGCAGACTTGTCTGCGTGCATCAAAGATACACTTGCAAGTCTGTA
>JAGAHK010000196.1 GCA_017627115.1 Bacillota bacterium
AAAGAGGGCGTGGAGATACCGTTCCCGCAGGTAGTAGTCAGCAGGAAAGAGAGCTAAGGAAACGCTGATTACGTAAATCGGCATTTCCCCGAAAACAGGAGTATAAAAAATGGAGCTTAACATAGGCGATATTGTAAAAACAAAAAAGAAACATCCCTGCGGCAGCGACGAATGGCAGATACTGCGTGTCGGTGCGGATATACGCATAAAATGCGCAGGCTGCGGACATATGGTCATGCTGCCGAGGGCAAAATTTGAAAAAAGTATAAAAAGCATAAAAGACAGGGACTGATAAAAATGAAGCTAAAAGTTATTGACGGGGATTTTTCGGTATGCAAGGTCACATCATATGAAAAAGTCGATATGAGCGCCGAATTCTGTTTTACGGGCAAAACGGACGAGGAACTTTCGCTTGTCTGTCTTACCGAAAACACCCCCGACAACACCGTTGAACGAGATGACGGGTGGAAAGGCCTTCGCATAGAGGGCGTGCTGGATTTTTCGCTTATAGGCATTTTATCGAAAATATCGGCTGTGCTTGCGGAAAACAAAATAGGCATTTTTGCTGTTTCCACCTACAACACGGATTATATATTCACAAAAGCCGATAAATTCGGAAAAGCGTTGACAGCACTTGAAGAAAAGGGATATGAAATAAGCCGATAACCTAACGGCGGCAGGAAACAGTCTCTTTTTTACGGCAATGCCGCACCTTTCCATTTCGGTCAAACTGTCTTCGGATTTTTATTTGACTATTCGTTTTGAAATGTCCGTTTTTTTTGCCGCAAATCCAAAAAAATTCTTGAAAAAAGTGCAAATATATGATATAATTAAAAAAATACAAAAACCTGAGTAATAATCAAGATCGGAGATCATTAATAAAAATCAATAAAAAAGGAGTGACAAGTCTATGGCGTTATGTTGTCATTCTGTCGGCAGTTACTTTTTTAAGATAAATAAAAAAATTTTTAAAGCATACTTTTAGGGATAACTATGCCCTTAAGTATGCTTTTTTATATATTTGCGGCAAAGGGAGAGATGAGGATTGAGAAATATATTAAAAACCGGATACAGCAACGCATTTCAGCTTGCAAGACCCGTGATGATAAGCATACTGTTCAACATCATAATGGCCACCGTAACAGGCATATTCGGGCTGCCTATATATTTTGATACGGCAGGCACTATCTGCGTATCCATGCTGGGCGGCTTTTTCCCGGGCATTTTGACAGCGGTCGTTACAAATATCATATGCTCGTTTTTTGACAGCAGCGCAATGTATTTTACCTTTATCAATGCGCTTGCCGCCATGTTCACGGTATGGTATGCACGCAAGTACAAATTTGACAATATCCTTTCGGTTTTTATTTTTATGCTGATAATAGGCATATTCAGCGGTGTGTGCAGTTCATTTGTGCAGTGGGGTCTGTTCGGAGGACCCGTCAATTCAAGCATGAAAGATATAATGGAAGCGGCAGAGAGCGGAAAGATCAGGTTTTTGTTCTTCCTGCTTATAAACATCGTGCTTTCGATATTTGACAAAAGCGTGTGCACAGCCATAGCGCTTGCAGTAGTCAGATTTATCCCCGCAAAAGACCGCATAGCCATAAGAAACAGTATGTGGAAGCAGCGTCCGCTTACGGCAGCCGAGGCAAACTCCATGAGCAGGCGCGACGAATACGCAGGAAATTCGCTGCGGACAAGGATAATGCTTGTGCTTATAGGCGTTTCCGCCGCACTTGTTCTTGTTATGGGCTGGGTAATGTTCGGCTTCTATTCCGAAAACATAAAAAACGAAAAGACAATAGCGGCAGCAAATGCCGCGAAATTTGCCGCCGAAATAACCGACGGCGACAAAGTGGCTGATTATCTGGTACAGAAACAGGAAGATCCGCAATATCAGCAGACAGAGCAAATGCTCGGCAAAATAGTCGAAAACACCGCGGAGCTGGACGAACTGTATGTGATAATGGCAAACGAAAGAGGTATTACATACGTATTTGACTTATCCTCCGACCCCCATGCGACGATCCACGCAGCAGGCAAATTTGTGCCCGCAGACGAAGTATCATACAGCCGTGCGCTGCTTGAGGACAGCGCACCCGAGCCGATGTTGACCGAAAACCGCGGCGTCAGGGCAATGACTGCATTCTGCCCCGTTTATGACAGCACGGGAAAGCTTGTGTGCTATTCGGGCGCAAATGTATCATTTGCGGATGTAGATCATTACATGGGCAAGCTGCTTTTCAGAATTATTCTGGTTATTGCAGGCTTCCTTATACTGATAGTTTCATATGCGATATGGACAACAAACAAATATATAGTATTCCCGATAAACAGCATGGCAGCTTGTGTTGACGGGCTTATCCGCGGCGGTGACGAGCAGGAGAACCTTGACGAGAACGTGCGCAGGATAGAAGCGCTTGAGATACACACCGACGACGAGGTGGAAAAACTGTATCAGGCAATTTGCAGAATGACGGCAAATCAGGCGGAACAGATGCGCGATATAAGGTATTTCACCGATTCGACCGCAAAAATGCAGGACGGCCTTATCATAACCATGGCAAACATGGTAGAAAACCGCGACTCCGATACGGGCGCACATATTCAAAAGACTGCGGACTATGTAAGGATAATCGTGGAGGGTCTGAAGAAAAAGGGCTACTATGCCGACAAGATAGACACAAAATATATGTCGGATGTGGTAAGATCCGCACCTTTGCACGATGTGGGCAAGATAAACATATCCGATACCATCCTCAACAAGCCCGGCAAGCTTACCGATGAAGAGTACGAGATAATGAAGACCCATACAACGGCAGGCAAGCAGATAATTGAAAATGCAATAAATATGGTACAGGGCGAAAACTACCTTAAAGAAGCAAGGAATATGGCGGCATACCACCACGAGCGCTGGGACGGCAAGGGCTATCCCGAAAAACTCAAAGGCGAAGTTATACCCCTTTCGGCGCGTATAATGGCTGTGGCTGATGTTTTTGATGCGCTCACATCACCGCGCGTTTACAAGCCCGCTTTTCCGCTTGAAAAGGCACTCAACATTTTACGCGAGGGATCGGGCACGCAGTTTGACCCCAAATGTATAGAGGTATTTATGGAGTCGCTCCCCGAAGTGAAAAAGGTATTCAGAAAATACAATCAGGACACATTACAGGATAAATAGGAGGCGGCAGAAATATGAAAAAAACAAAAATAAGAACCGTTTTGGCCGTTACCGCTTTAGCCTGCTTATTTTCAAGTGTTTTCGGAAATATATCCCTTGTCTTTGCGGATGACGGGGTATCGGGCGGCGGCGGTTACGCATTAAGCGGCGAAAACAAAAACATAGGCTATATGGCGCAGGTATACGATTCGGCAAACGGCCTGCCCGCATCCGAAGCAAACTATATACTCAGCGCAAGCAGCGGCTATATATGGATAGCCGCATACAGCGGCATAATACGCTATGACGGCTCATCTTTTGAAAGGCAGAATTCCGCAAACGGTCTTACCAACGGCCGCGGTCTTTTTGAGGACAGCAAAGGCAGGATATGGGTCGGCACGAACGATAACGGTGTTGTTGTTATGGACAACGAACAAACCGTGCATTTCACATACAAGGACGGTCTGCCCTCATCCTCGATACGTACTTTTGCCGAGGATCCGAACGGCAATATATTCATAGGCACAACGGCAGGCATAGCCTACGCCGATGCACAGCTGAATATGCACACGCTGTATGACGAAAGGCTGAGTGGCAAAAGAGTGCTTAAACTTATGGCAGACAAGGACGGACTGATCTACGGTCAGACAACGAGCGGCGCCCTGTTTTCCATTGAGAACGCACAGGTCTCCGAATATTACGAGAACACCGACCTTGGCATAGAAAAGATCAACCCCCTGCTCATAGACCCCGATAATAATGACAAGCTTTATATAGGCACTTCATCGGGACAGATATATTACGGCAGTTTTGGTGATGACGTGTCAAAGTTAAGAAAAATATCTTCAAAACCTCTTGACAAGATACAATGGCTGGAATACGCCTGCGGCAAGGTATGGGTGGCATCGAGAAGCCTTATTGGCTACCTTGACGAAAACAAGGAGCTGCATTTTGTGAACTTTCCCGAATTGCAGTCTTTGAACAATTCGATAGAGATGCTTACGCAGGACTATCAGGGAAACATATGGCTGGCATCGTCAACACAGGGCGTTGTAAAGATAGTTTCAAACAACTTTACGGATATATCGTCGCTTGCGGGCATAGAACATACGGCTTACAATGCGACCTGCCTGTACAACGGCGAGCTGTATCTGGGCACAGACAACGGTCTTTGCATACTTGATAAGGATATGCACCCCGTAAAGAACGAGTTTACCGAATATATCGGCGATACACGAATAAGGTGCATTACCGCAGACCCAAACGGCGATCTGTGGCTATCCACATTCACCAACAGCCGCGGCCTTATCTGCCGCACAAAGGACGGAGAGATACTTTCCTACAACACCGAAAACGGTATGCCCAGCAACGAGATAAGGTGTGCAAGGGTAATGTCTAACGGCGATATAATAGCAGGCACAAACGGCGGTCTGGCTGTTATAAGAGATCACGAGATAATAAAGACGGTCGATGCCGACTCCGATATAAAAACAACTGTGTTCATCACCGTTGAAGAGGGCGGCGAGGGCGAGATATTCGCAGGTACGGACGGCGACGGCATTTATGTTATAACCGACAGCGAAATAAAAAAGATAGGCCGTGACGACGGTCTTACAAGTGATGTTATCGTCAGGATAATAAAAGACCGCGAAAGAGACCTTTACTGGATAATAACGTCAAACTCCATAGAATATATGAAAGACGGCGTTATACATAACATATCCACCTTCCCTTTCAGCGACAACTATGACACCATTTTTGACGAAAACGGGAATGTATGGGTCGTATCTTCCTACGGTATCTATACGGCAAAAGTTGAGGATATGCTTGCAGACAATGTTTCGGAATACCGTCTGTATACCGCCGAAAACGGTCTTGCAAGTGCGCCCACCTCATACGCATACAGTGCAAAGGACGAGGACGGAAATGTTTATATCCCCGGCAGAAAAGGCATAAGCCGTGTAAATATCAACGATTTCTTTGAGACCTCGCATGATATAAAACTCGGGCTTCGCTCCGTTTATTTTGCGGACGAAAAGATAATGCCCGACGAAAACGGCGTTTATACCATACCTTCGGGCAATGAGCGTATACGTATCATGCCCGCGGTATTTGACTATACCCTTTCAAACCCGATAATGCGTATGTATCTGGAGGGCAGCAGCGACGAGGGTATCACCGTAAAAAAATCCGATATTACGGCACTTGAATACACAAACCTCAAATACGGCAGTTATCTTCTGCATTTGCAGATACTCGACAACTCAAGCGGCGCGGTGCTCAGTGACGAAACTTTCAGTATAGTGAAAAAGCCGAGAATATTTGAACTGCTTATAGTTAAACTCATACTTATAGCCCTGCTTGCACTGCTCACGGGTCTGGGGGTATGGCGTGTGCTCACGGGTACGGTCATACGCAGGCAGTACAAAGAGATAACGCAGTTCAGGGCAAAGGCAGAGCGTGCAAACAACGCAAGATTCAGGTTCCTTGCAAATATGTCCAACGATATACGCACGCCCATCAACACCATCATAGGCATGAACGAGATGATACTGCGCGAAGATCACACGAACGTACCCAAGGGTTATTTTATGTCGGTGATAAATTATGCGGCAGACATAAAAAACGCCTCGGAGATGCTGCTTGAATTCGTAGACGAGCTTCTTGATATGGCGAGGATAGAATCGGGCGATATGACCCTTGCGCGCCAGGAATACGATACGGTGGAATTCCTGCGCTCCATTGTCAATATAATACACGCACGCAGCGCGGAAAAGAACATAATGTTCAATGTCGATATAGACGAAACTCTGCCCTCTGTTCTCCGCGGTGACGAGGGAAAAATAAAGCAGATAATAATGAACCTGCTTTCAAATGCCGTAAAATACACCGACATCGGCGAGATAACATTCAAAGTAGCCGTGGACTCCGCCTCGGATGAACACTGTAAACTGCGCGTATCGGTAAAGGACACGGGCATAGGCATAAAACCGGAGGATGTTGAGGATCTTTTCAACGTATACGAAAAACTTGACAAGGAAACAAAGCGCAGCACTAACAATTCGGGTCTGGGCTTGGATATATCGAAAAAATTTGCCGAGCTTATGGGCGGCGAGCTTTCGTGCAAAAGCGTTTACGGCGAGGGTTCCGAGTTCATATTTACATTTGAGCAGGAGACAGCCGACAAGATACCTATAGGCAAGTTTGACGAAGACTATGAGCTTACGGACAAAGGTCCTTATGTTCCGCAGTTTATTGCACCCGATGCCGATATACTTGTTGTGGATGACAACCCGATGAATTTGTCGGTAATAAAGGAACTGTTAAAGGCAACAAAAATGTTCGTGACCCTTGCTTCAAGCGGAGAAGAATGTATAGAGAAAATAAAATTCGGCAGTTTCAATATGGTGCTGCTTGACCATATCATGCCCGGCATGGACGGCATTGAAACAATGGCGGTAATCAGAAAGAAATACCCGAAACTGCCCGTATATGCAATGTGCGAAGACCTGAGTTTCGGAAAAGACTACTATCTGTCAAAGGGCTTTTCGGGGCTTATCACAAAACCCATAAACAGCAGGGAGCTTGAAAAAGCAATAATGCGGCATATCCCCGAGGAGATAATGCTTAAACGCAGCGACAGCGAAACCGCACCCGACCTTAAAAAGATACCCGAAGATTTGCTGTGGATAAACGATGTCGAAGGCATATCCGCCGAAACGGGCATAAAAAATTCGGGCGGCGTAACTATGTTTTTAGACTCACTGAAACTGTTTTATGCCGCTATAAACGACATTTCCGATGATATAGAGCAGGCATACTACAACAAGGATTTGACAAAGTATTCATCAAAAATGCGTATACTTAAAAACTCGGCAATGTTTATAGGCGCAACCGAACTATATTCGCTTGCAAAGGAGCTTGAAAGAGCCGCCAAGACCGAAGATATGTACGTAATACGCATGAACATCGACAAGCTTCTGTCGGAACTGAGAGCATACAAAAACAAATTGAGCGGGCTTGAATAAAGCCCGCAAAACTAGAAAACTTTCAAGAGGTGAAAACAATGTATACAAAGCAGCCAAAAAAACTTCTTATTGTAAATATTCTGAATATTCTGCGCAAATACTCCGATGCGGAACACAGGCTCAGCCAGACCGATATAATGAACAAGCTGAAGACCGACTATAATATGGATGCAAACCGCAAGACCATAAAGCCGAATATTATGGATCTTATAGATATCGGGTACGATATAGAATATACCGAAACCGAACGCAGCAACGGTACTGTGGTATACTCCGATTTTTACCTTAACCGCGATTTTACCGATGAGGAGCTGCGCATACTTATCGACAGTCTGCTTTTTTCAAAGTATATACCGTATAATCAGTGCAAAGCGCTTATAGAAAAGCTTGAAGACCTGTCAAGCGTACACTTTAAATACAAGGTGCGCCATGTGACGGGTATGCCCGAAAAATACCCGAAAAACAGTCAGCTTTTTTATAACATATCGGTATTGGACGATGCCATAGGCAGCAAATTAAAGGTACAATTCAAATACCGCGATTACGACATTTCAAAAAAGCTTAAAACCCGTAAAAATGCCGACGGCACAGACAAAATATATATCGTCAGTCCATACCAGATGGCGGCAACAAACGGACGGTACTATCTTATCTGCCTTAACGAAGCCCATAATGATATAACGTATTTCAGGCTGGACAGAATAGCCGATATAGAGCTTACAAATACAAAAGCCATTCCCGTAAAAAAGGTAAGCGGCTATGAAAACGGGCTTGACCTGCCAAAGCATATGGCAGAACACATATATATGTTTTCAGGCAAAAGCGAACCCGTTATTTTCAGGGCAAAAAAAGAGATGATAACACAGATAATAGATTGGTTCGGTACGGACGTGACTTTTATGAACGATACGGGCGATCATATAGACGTTAAGGTGACTGTAAACCTGAAAGCAATGAATTATTGGGCAATGCAGTATGCAAACTATATAAAGGTACTCTCCCCCGCCGCCCTTGCGGATAAAATAAGCAGCGAGCTTGAAGCGGCGGCAGCGGGATACCGCCGCAAATAACAGCACGACCGAACGGAGGCGATAAAATGAACACAGAGGAATTATTATCACAAAAAAGCAGCAGAAAAAGGGTTCTTATAGTACCCGACCAAAAAAAACGCTTCACGGCTTATCAGAAAATGCAATCTGAAAGGTATACCGAGATTTAACACCGAAATAAAAACTTTGGCGGAGACAGCGGCGGAAGCGGCGGCAAAAGCCTTTGCCGAAAAAGGTGAAATAAACAAAAAAGGGGCTGTCACATTAAGAATATGATAATATTCAATGTTTCAGTCCCTTATGTTGTCTATTCCCTGTTAAATGAAATTTTTTATTAAAGTAATTTTGGCGCCGCAGGCTTTAATCCGCAGTGCGGGCTTTGCCCGTGCGAGGAGCGGACAAA
>JAGAHK010000197.1 GCA_017627115.1 Bacillota bacterium
GATAAACAATAATTTTTCTTTTAAAAAAGGTGAAAACTCAAATATAAAAGTTTGTTGACTCAAACTCAAAAAAGGAGTAAAATCTTGTTAGATGATACTAACTAACAGAGAGGTCCTAATCATGTCAAAAAAAGCATCGGAATTTCAGGAAAAGATAATGCCCGTTATATACAGCGGCAAAGGAATATTCAAGCCTTTAAACACAGGCAGTATAGACGAAAGAGTCAAGTGTGTGAGAGAGTATATAGCCAATATTTTTTTCTACACGAAAAACGGAGAAACGATAATGATAGACGCCGGTTACAACTACCCTCGGCTAAAAGAAAAGATGGGCTGGCTCGGCATAGCGCCCGAAGATATAAAGCACATTCTTATCACGCATCAGGACACCGACCATGTCGGTGCGGTGGAGACCGACAGCGACCGTTTATTCGACAATGCGCTGCTTTACATTGGCGAAACGGAAAACCTGTATCTTTCGAGCAAAAGAAAGCGTAAAGTTATGTTCGGGCTGTATACCCTGCCGCAGGTGGAGATAAGCAACACCAAGCGGCTTTTAAAAGACGGCGAGGTATTTTATATAAAGGATATAAAAATAGAGTGTTTTCTGACCGCAGGACATACGTGGGGACATATAAACTACCTTATTGACGATAAATACCTTTTCACAGGCGATACGCTGTGGCTCGGCGCAGACGGCGGCTACAGTTTTATAAACGCACTTGCGGAGGATAACAAGCTTGCCATGCGTTCGCTTACCGCACTGAAAAACAAGCTTAAACAACGAGGTATCTCACCTCTCGTGATAACGGGGCATACAGGTTGGACAGACGATTTTGAGTTTGCGTTTGCACACACCGACAAATGCTGCATATCTTTTTTCAGACAGAAGCCGAAAGACCCGAAAGCGCCCTACAACGGTTATGATGAAAAAGACGACACCAAAGAAAATGTCGGCATGCTTGAAAAAGCGACCGACCTGCGGAAGTTTTACAATAAAGATACCTCGTTCTGGGATAAGACAGCAGGCATTTATGACCTGTTTGCGGAAGTATACAACAAAAAAACGCACGACACACTCGGAGAATATATAAGAAATACGCTTAAACCTGCCGATACCGTGCTTGAATGTGCCTGCGGAACAGGTATGTTGAGCAGCCGCATAGCCGCAGACTGCAAAAAGCTTTACGCAGTGGATCTATCTGTGGAAATGCTGAAAAAAGCGGTAAAAAAGTGTGCGAAATATCCCAATGTAAGCTTCAAGCGCGGCGATATAACAAAACTGCGTTTTCCCAACGAAACCTTTGACAAGGTCATCGCCGCAAATGTAATACATCTGCTCGAAAAGCCCGAGACCGCACTTGCCGAACTTTTGCGTGTGTGCAAAACAGGCGGCAAAGTGATCATACCGACTTATATCAACAAAAACACATCCGGAAAAACGGGACTCTACGTAAAGGCCATAAATAAAGCAGGTGCGGATTTTAAACAGCAGTTCACCTTTGAGGAATACAAAAACTTCTTTGCCGAAAACGGGATAAAAAACGTCGAATTTGAGCAGATAAACGGGAATGTGCCCTGCTGTGTTGCCGTGATAAAAAAATAAATTGAATAGCAAATGTGCAAAAGACCGAAGGGGCTGTCGCATTAAGAATATGATAATATTCAATGTTTCAGTCCCTTATGTTGTCTATTCCCTGTTAAATGAAATTTTTTATTAAAGTAATTTTGGCGCCGCAGGCTTTAATCCGCAGTGCGGGCTTTGCCCGTGCGAGGAGCGGACAAA
>JAGAHK010000198.1 GCA_017627115.1 Bacillota bacterium
ACCAAAGCCGAATTGGCAGCGGCAAGCGTTTGCATCTGTGCCTCGCTGAAATATTGGTTTTGCCTTTGCAGCGTTTCGTGCAGTCTGAAATCGCCCCAATAAAAGTTTACTTCATAATCCTCGCCGCAGTACGACAAAACCGTCTTTCCCGTACCGCCTACAACGGGGATATCGAAGCTTTTTATCTCAACGCCCTCTATATCCCGTATGCGGTTTCTGAAATCTTCGTCAAAGCTTTGCCGACCTCCTGTTTTTGGGACTACCTGCATATATGAATACTCTTCCCAATAATTGGGCGGCAGTTTTTCGTATACGGGCTTGTTTTCTTTTGACGGTCGGTCTTCTTTTCGTTTAAATATATCAAAAATACCCATTATTCAGCCTTCTTACTGTCGGTTTTGCTGTCGGACTTTTCGTCGTTGCCGTCTTTTTTGTCTTTGCCGTCTTTTTTGTCTTTGTCGCTCTCGCTGTCCTTGTCGTCCGAGTCCTCGTCCTTACTTTCGTCTTCGTCTGTCTCGTCTTCGTCCGTTTCGTCCTCGGAAGTCTCCTCGGCTGCTTCCTCGCTTACTTTCTCAAAGTAATAGTCGGCGCCCTTTGTTGCCGCAAGTGCGACCTGCTCTATCTCGTCACCGAGCTTCATTTCTTCCGCCATTGTTACACAGAAGAAAGTTTCAAGGTTTTTGAGATTGTTGAAAAGCTGCTCTATCTCCTCATCCGTAAGGTCTTTTGCCGCCTTGTCCATATAATCGTCCAGCACATCGCTGTTCGCATCAAAAGTGGGGCGGAGCTTTTCGGGTATCTTGTCGTTGTATTTGTTTATATATGCGTTGCGTGCCGCATCAATGGAAACACAGTATGTGCGCACATCGGCTGTCGTGATCTTGACAGACTCGGGAATATCGCTTTCGGTAGTGTCTTCCGTGGATATTTCGGCCACAGGCTGTGCTTCGGTCACGGGAGCAGAAGGCTCCTGATCTTTTTTGCCGCAGCCCGACATTACAAGCAATGTCGCCGCTGCCAAAGCAATATATCGTTTCATTTGATCTCAACCTCCCGTTATTATTGGGCAGATGTTTCGCCGCCGAACTCGGAAACCTCGATAGTGTCTATTATTACGTCTGTTTTGGGCTTGTCACTGCTGTCTGTTTCAACTGCCGCGATAGCATCAACAACATCCATACCCTCGATCACCTGACCGAATACGGTGTAGCTGAAATCAAGGTAAGGGCAGCCGCCGTTTTTGATATATTCGTCTATTACGGCATCACTGTACATTTCGTTCTTTTCTTCACGCATCTGTTCAAGCTGTGACTTGAAGTTGTCGCCTATGTCCGTACACTGTACGATGTAGAACTGGCTGCCGTTTGTGTCTGCGCCTGCATTTGCCATGCAAAGTGCACCGCGGAAGTTGCGGAGCTCGGGTGTTACCTCGTTTTCGAAAACGCCGCCCCATATGCTTTCGCCGCCTGCGCCCGTACCTGTCGGGTCGCCTGCCTGTATCATAAATTCGTTTATTACACGGTGGAAGATTATGCCGTCATAGTAGCCGTCCTTTGCGTGTGTAAGGAAGTTTTCGACTGCTTTGGGCGCATACTGCGGGAAGAAACGAAGCTTTACATCACCCATATTCGTGTGTATGGTCGCAATGCTCTCGCCTGCCTGAAGCTCCGAAAACTGTACAAGCTCGCCGCTCTCGACGGGTGCGGATGCGGAACTCTCGTCCGATGTCGCTTCTTCGCTCTCCTCTGTGATGACCTCAACGCTCTCTTCCTCTGCCTTCGTCTCGCTTGCTGCGGAAGACTGTGAAGACTGTGCGTTTTCGTTGTTATTTGTGCCGCCGCAGCCTGTCATTGCAAGCATAAGTGAAATTGCCGCAGCTGAAATAAGCATTATTTTTCTTTTCATTATTGATTTCCCCTTAAAATAGTAGTTTAATATAAGTAAAATAAAATTATAAAACATTATTATCCATATTAATAATAATATTATTTTATTTTGCTTTTGTCAAGTACCGCGCGAATATTTATTTTACGTTTTTCTTACAATTTTCTGATTTGTTTGCATTTTCTTTTGGTCGGTGGTATAGTAGAGTAGTATTTATATGGCTGTCAAAAAAGTTATTGTAACAAACTAAGGAAGTCCCCCGCTTCTAAAGCGGGGGTGCTTACTTAAAATTCAGTGGGTCAGCACTTTTGCTGCGCAAAAGCCAGGCAAAGCCTGCCCGCATCTATCTTTGCGGTGCAATGTCCAAGCTCCCACTGAATTTGGAATTGCTTGCAATTCCGTTGGTTATGAGTATGTAGCAGAAATTTATTTCTGCGGAATACGAATATCATTGACTAAAAAATTTCATTTAACAGGGAATAGACAACATAAGGGACTGAAACATTGAATATTATCATATTCTTAATGCGACAGTCCCTTTTTTATTTCTTACTTTTTATTTCTGTTGTAATTTATCAGACAGCCGTTAAGGATGATCTCTCTTTCGTTATCCGTCAGCTCGCCCATTGTCAGCTCAAACTCTTTCATACTGCCGTCCTTGACAACATAAGCCTTGAACTTTGATGCCTTTTCGGCAATACCCTTTGCAACTTCGGGGATGAAGATGAAATCGCCGTTTTCAAACGGTAATTCGCCGTCAAATGTAAACGGAAGCATACCCCAGTTGATAAGGTTGGAGCGGTAACGCTTTGTTGCATATTCCTTTGCGATATTTGCCCAGCCGCCGAGAACTTTCTGACAGCTTGCAGCCTGTTCACGCGCAGAACCGTCACCGGGCTTTACGGCATATATAGTGCTGCCTATGCCCATTGTTTTCCTTGAAACGCTGAACTTTGTCTTGATGGTATCCATTATCGGCTTGACCTCGGGCACAGCCTCGGAGGGGCACTTATCGGCAAGGATAGCCTTTTCCGCGATCTGTATAGCCTTTGCACGCGGTACATAGTCGGGGTCCTTTCTTGAAAGTGTGAACTCCGCAAGACCGAGAGGATTGGAGCGGTAGGAGCTTGTCTCGCCCGAAGGTATAAGCTCGTCCGTTGTGGTAACGGGGTCTGTGATAAGGCTTACCACCTTCAAGAGAATATTCTCGGGCAGAGCGCTCATTTCGGGCCAGTCCGTGATATTGGGACCGAGTTTCAGCTCAACAGATGGGTCTGCCTTGCCGAAGCCGTTGAATACTCTGTTCTCGTATACGGTTTTGTTGAAGAAGTACTTGGGCTTTGTAAAATCAATGCCGTCAAGCTGTTCAGCCGATGTAAGCCAGCCCTTGTTTACTGCCGTTGCGGCAATAGAACGCGCATCCATAAGCGCAACGGAAGCTATCTGACCGTTGCCGGGCTTTGAGCCCTCTCTGTTCGGGAAGTTACGTGTTGAATGACGTATGCTCAGACCGTTGTTTGAGGGTACATCACCCGCACCGAAGCAGGGGCCGCAGAAAGCGGAACGCACGGTCGCACCGGCTGCCATAAGCTTTGCAATAGCGCCGTTTTCAACAAGGCTGATAAAGGTAGGCTGACTTGAAGGATAAACGCTTAAAGCAAAATCGTCTGCGCCTATCGACTTGCCGTTGAGTATATCGGCAACATCGCAGATATTGTCGAAAGTACCGCCCGCACAGCCTGCAATAACGCCCTGATCGACATAAAGTCTGCCGTTATGTATCTTATCCCTTAACTTGAATGTCACCTTGGGATTGTCGATGGACTTTGCACCCTTCTTTTCAACATCCGCAAGAATATCGTCAAGGTTTGCGTTGAGTTCGTCTATAGTGTATGTATTGCTCGGGTGGAAAGGCATAGCTATCATAGGCTTGATCTTTGAAAGGTCAACATAAACAACACCGTCATAATAAGCCACACTGCCCGGGTTAAGTTCCTTATAAGCCTCTTCCCTGCCGTGAGCTTTGTAGTATTCCTTGATAGTATCGTCTGTTCTCCATACCGATGAAAGACAGGTGGTCTCCGTTGTCATAACGTCAATGCCGTTTCTGTACTCCGCATTGAGGTTTGATATACCGTCACCTACAAATTCCATTACCTTGTTCTTTACATAGCCGTTTTCAAAAACTGCGCCGATGATAGAAAGAGCAACGTCCTGCGGACCAACGAAAGGTGCAGGCTTGCCTGTAAGGTAAATAGCGATGACCTGCGGACAGTTTACATCATAGGTCTGTTCAAGAAGCTGCTTTGCAAGCTCGCCGCCGCCCTCGCCGATAGCCATTGTACCAAGTGCGCCGTAGCGTGTATGTGAATCGGAGCCAAGTATCATTTTGCCGCAGCCCGACATCATCTCACGCATAAACTGGTGGATGACTGCCTGATGTGCGGGTACATAAATACCGCCGTACTTCTTTGCAGCGGAAAGACCAAACATATGGTCGTCCTCGTTTATGGTACCGCCGACTGCGCAAAGGCTGTTATGGCAGTTTGTCAGCACATAGGGAATGGGGAATTTTTCCATGCCCGATGCACGCGCCGTCTGTATGATACCTACATAAGTAATATCATGACTTGCCATGCAGTCGAATTTTATTTTAAGCTTTTCGGGATCGTCACCCGTGTTATGCGCCTGTAAAATACCGTATGCAATAGTGTTTTTGCGTGCCTCGTCCTTTGAAACGGTGATATTTGCCGCCTCGTTTTCCTTGACAAGTTCCTTGCCGTTAAGAAGATACGCGCCCGTATCGTATAATTTGACCATTTATAAGTTGACCTCCTTGAAAATAACATCAGTTTTATTCTATCATAAGGTCTGTAATCTCATGGTTACAGGCCTTTTTTAGTACCATTTTCGTTAAATTCGATTAACAGTAGTAGCTTTTGGTAGTCGGCTACCGCGAGCTACTCAAAATACTTCAAGGGTATTTCAAAAAGTCGTACCTTCGCATCGTGAAATCGCTGCAAGCCTCATTGCAGAGGATGGATCCCAACAGGTGCGAGGCCAGC
>JAGAHK010000199.1 GCA_017627115.1 Bacillota bacterium
AATCGGGAAATATCGGAGATACTGTAAAACTTGCCGTGGATATGCTTATAAACCACATTGCAAACACCAAGAGTATCGACCTTGAAAACTTCGAGGGAAACACTGTTGCTGTTCTGCTTAATTACGAGCAAAACAAGGAAATGCTGAAAACCATACTTCATGTCCCTTATAAGGAGTTTGCGATAGTTTTCAGATGGGTGATGAAATGTGACGAAACCGGTGTGTTGGGCTGTCTGGTAACAAACGAAATGGCAAAGGTTTTGAATTTAGATGTTGATTCTTTATATATGAAATCACTGGAAAATATGAAAAGACTGCTGCCGATGACCTTTACTCCACTCACGGATATGCTGAAACTGCCCTTAAATGATTCGATGCCTGTATATGTGTTAAGCAATAAATACGGTGTAGAGGGCGGTTCATATTTCTTGCAGTACGAAATAATGAGGGATATCCAAAAGAAACTGAATTCGCCGTTTTATATCCTGCTGCCTTGCATACACGAGGCTCTTATAATCCCGAAGGACTTCTGTACCGAAAGTGAACTGAAAAAAATTATTCTGAAGATCAGAGAAGATAACTCCAATAAAAGCGAACTTTTAAGCGATAAAGTGTATCTGTTTGATAAAGCTGTGAAAGAGGTAAAATAATTCAAAACGCCCTTGAAACTGTGCTATTGCAGTCTCAAGGGCGTGTTTCAATGTTTATTTTTTATATCTTTTATTATCGCTATCAGATGTTCGGTCTCATCGGGCAATAAACCAACTGCCACATTTGCAAACTCATTCATTTTTGCAGGGTTGCAAAGCAATCGCATAAAAACCCAACAGATGTAATGAACTATATCTGTCGGTTTCCAAGTATAAGGAAAGTTAAAGAACAGATAAGAAAAAACAGGCTGATAAAAAGAAGGTGAGTCGCTGTTTTATGCTCTGTTATTTCTGATGTTGTTGCAGTGTACGGTTGAGTGGTATCTTCATATGCATCGCTTTCGGTTTCGGGTAAGGGCGGTGTTGTTGTTAAAGCGGATGTGGATACCTCGCTTTTTTTAACTATAGGCAGGCTGCATTCCGTAAAAAGATCAAAACAGTTGTATATTCTTGCATACAGCACATCACAGCTGCTTAGATCGGCACTGAATATACAGGAATTATCGCCGTCCCATTTTTTTAGTTCAGACCAGTCTAACCCGTTGTTGGTGCTGTAGGAGTAATAGATTATCTTGCTTTCATTATCGTATGCCGTCAATTCTATTTCGGACGTTTTGCTGTTTTGCTCACCGAGTATCTTAACAGCCGCATCAGTCGGTGCGGTTTGGTCGTCATATACTGTGATATTATCATATTCGGTATATGAAGGCATATTTGCATAGGGTTTGTATGAAAGTTCAGGCTCTGTTTTGTATGGCAGACCATAGTATTCGGCAATGGCTTCGGCATCCCAGATACCAAACAACTCGATCTGATCCGCATTGAGAGTGGTTTCATCGGTAGGGTTATCAATAAAACAGTGTTCCATTATTATGGCAGGAATAGAGTATTCTGCCGCATTTCTTATAATGCCGTAGTAGTCTTTCCCGTTTTCGCCGATCTTAGTTTTTACACAACGATCGTAATAGCTGTTTTCTGCGTACTTATTCAATAATGTTTCGCCTAAACCTTTAGCTAAATAATAATTTTTGCCCGATGATGGTATCCATACCTCGGTTCCGTACAGGTCATGATTTTCCGAGGCATTGTAATGAATGCTGATAAGTATGTCTGCATTCATTTGTTTTGAAAATGCGGCGCGTTCTTCCAAAGAAAGCGATATATTGCTGTCTCTTGTAAGATAAACATCAACATTATTATATTCTTCGAGTTTTTTCTTCAGTGCTATTGCTGTGGTAAGTGTAATATCCTCTTCCTGCCATCCGTTATAGTTTGCTCCGTGATTACTGCCGCCGTGTCCAGGGTCGATAACTACAGTCAGCTCATTGGATGTCGGTGAACACAAACAATATAATGAAAAAGTCGGCGATATAAATATCAAAAATAATACTGCAATACTTATTCTTATTTTATTCATTTTTTAATAAAAAATTCTCTATCCCTTCCGTAATGCCTGCTGCGATCTTATTCTGATAATCGTTATCGGCCAGTTTTAAGTCTTCTTCAGCATTTGTCATATATCCGACCTCGACTATTGTAGTGGGAACCGTAGCCCAATTTATACCGCTCATTGTATCGGTCTCCCATACTTGTTCCCTGTATGCACCGGTCTTTGCGGTAAGTGCATCCAATAAACATTCGGCCAATAAACAGCTGTCCTCGTATAAATAACCGTTATACGGGTTTGACGGTGTCTGGCAAATAGTCATTGCACCGTGCACGGAGGGATTTTCGGAACCGTTTGCATGTATACGGACAAAGGCGTCTGCATTTGCTGCATTTGCAATAGCGGCACGTTCGGAGTTGCTTATGTTTACATCGTTTGTCTCGCGTATCATTACAACATTATATCCTTTTTCGCTAAGCATATCTCTTAGTTTAAGTGATATTATCAGATTTAACTCATATTCATCCAACCCGCTTGACACACCGCTTGTACCGCTTGATACTTTTGGCTTTGTTTCGTAAGCACCGGGACCTATGGGTTCCTTTTCGTTGTTGCCGTATCTCTGGTGCCCGGCATCTATTGCAATAGTGTAGTTTGATGCTTCAATATTATCCGTTAAAACATTTTCGCTTACCGCAGCGGGTGTTTGTGTGATTTCTTCGGTTGATGCTTCGGTTGTTATTTTGGTTGTGAGTTCGGTCGTGAATTCGGTCGTGAGCTCGGCTGCAGCCTGCAATACGGTCATTGTATTGTCGGCGGTATCTGCCTTGGCGGAACTGCAGCCCGATAAAGCGATCGACAAACTTAATATTTTACAAAAGATAGTTCTGTTCATTTTATTATCCTCGCTCTTTTTCAATTTGAAGTATCAGATCCTTATTTGCATTTTCATAATTGTTAAGTACACCGGAATTGAAATTATCTGGAGATATTGTACCCCTATACCAGGAACAGCTGTCAAAGTGTGCTTGCAGTCCCGCATCTTTAAAGCGTCTGCCGTGACGGGCGTATATCTCGTTCCTTGCGATACGCAGCTGAGCAGACGATAAAGAAGATAATTCTTCACGGGTAAGGTAGCGGCTGCTGCTGTCGGGCATAACATACTCACTTGAAGAACTGAGCTGTTGTTTTTGAAGGTTTTCTGCGTTAAGTTTACCGTTTTTTACATCGTTATAAAGCTGAGAATACTTGTCTTCGTAATCGGGGCAAAGTTTGAACGCACTTTCAAGGTCGCTGAGAGCCTTGCTCCAATTTCCGCTGTTTTTTTCAGCTTGGGCAGATTGGATGAGCGAGATAGCTGAGTTGAGATCCCGAATTTCGGCGGAGAGTGTTTTTGCGGTATCGGAATCGGGCAGCCTTTCCGATACCTGTTTGGAAATACTTTCTGCCTGAGCGATATCCCCTGCGGATATTGCAGCCCGTACATTCCGGGCTGCGGCCTGTTCATACGATCCTATTCCCGATACTATATTGTTTGCTCTCTCTTTGATCGTTTCGGCAATTTCATTGCTTGCTTCGTCATTGCTTAACCTTTGGGAAATATCCAATGCTTTGGCATATTCGCCGCTGTTGTAATAAGTCTCGGCATCAACTATTTCCTTGCTCATTACTGCCGTATGTTCCAATTCCTTTGCGGGGTAATAATCTTTGATGCATGAGTAGGCTTTGCTGATTTTGGTGTTGAATTCCGATTCGTCCCCGTTTTCAAGTGCTTTGGATGCATCGCGGACAGCTGCCTTGGCCTGTACAAGTTTTTTACTCATATTCTGAGCGGTTGTTTTGTCCGGACTGATACCGCTTATGCTATCATATAATTCAAGTGCCAGGTCGTAATCGTTATCCTGCATAGCCTGCTCCGCACGCAATAATTTGGCTTTCTGTACAAAGTAATACAATGTGCAAACCGTTATTGATAAAAGTACTACAGCGGCTATCACTATCAAAGCGGTTCTTTGAAATTTTTTTGCTGATCTTTCGGTTCCTTTTTGGGGAACGGGATTATCCGGTGTCGGTTCGGGTTTTTGCACACTTATTACGGGTTTGCCGCAATTGCTGCAAAATCTCATATCATCGTTTAATTCCGTTCCGCAGTTCTGACATTTCATGAAGACTCCACCTTTAAAAATTATTTATTTTTTTGTACCCGGTTCATTATTTACAAACTGGGCGTACGATCTGGGCAGGTATGATGTTCCGCTTGCTTCAAACATACGATAAATGCAGTCGATAACATAGTTTTTATATGACTCATCCGAACTTCCTTTGACGGGAGTGGGGTAGTAATACTGGATCATTGTTGAGTAATAGTCACCCGAATACAGGATCTTATAAACTATTTCTCTTCTTGAGCTGTCGGTATAGCCCCAGAAAATCGCTCTGGAGTCTGTTGAAATGACCTCTGTAACATCATAAAGGTCTTCGCTTTGAACCATTTGCCAATAACCCATACTTGTTTCACTTGCTTCAGCATCATAGTTGGGGTAAGATTCAACATACATCATTGAATCGTCCGTACCATAGAAAGTCATACTACCGTAGTTGTGATAGTATTCGCTGAATATGTTTTTGGGATATGCAAAAGCGGGCTGTCCGTCATTGCCGAGTCTGTACATTGCAAAATCGGTCAGCTTTATATTGTTTGCATAATTTGCGACGGTATTGGCGTTTATATAAATATTATTCATATTTATACTGTTGGTAAACTGTTTATATTCATTCAAAGCAGCCTGCGTGCGGTTCTCTTTTTCCTGCGCTGCTTTTTGTGCGGCTTCGGCTTTGCTTTTTAAGTCGGTGATATCATTATATAATTGTGTGTAGTTGGTTTTGTATGCAGGATATTTTGAAAAGGCATTGTTCAGGTCGGTGAGAGCACCCGAATAATCGCCCTTGCTTTTCTTGGACTGTGCGTTTTGAATAAGCGTCATTGCACTTTTCATATTGTCAATTCTATTCTTTATGGCTTTTCCATTCTCGGAGTCGGGAAGACGTCTTAAAAGTTCGGCCGTTATATTTTCGGCTTCTGCCATACTATTGTTATTTAAAGCCGCTTGGGCATTTGCTGTGGATGCGGTTTCAAAATCTTCGACTATTTTGATGATCTCTTGACTTTTTGTGAGATATTTAGATAAATACTCACTTTCTGTACTTGCAGCTTCTATTTCTTTTGCCAAAGAAAGTGCCTTGGCATATTCGCTCGAATTAACACAGTTTTCCGCTTCTGCCAGCTTGTCCTTTAATTCAATGGCTGTTTCTATTTCCAATGCGGGTTTATAATCGGGCACACAGGAGCGGGCTTTGCTGATATATTCTCTTACTTTGCTTTCATCGCCGCTTTCAAGTGCTTTTCCCGCATCGCGTACAGCGGCTTTTGCTTCGGTCAGCTTTGATACCATACGTTCTGCCGCAGACTTGTTTTCATTTACGCTGCTTACTTTTTCGTATAACTCTATGGCAAGTTCGTAGTCTCCCGATGCCATGGCATTTTCCGCTCTGCTTATAAGGCTTTTCTGATATAACGAAAAAGACCCTATACCGGCAGTAACTGCAATAGCTGCGGCAGCAACCGCACCGACCGTGAACTTAGAAACTTTGCTGTTTGACTTTTTGTTTGTTGTAGTGGGACTATTCCCCGTGATTTGAGGTGCAGGCTCGGCAGCCGCTATCTGACTGCCGCAATTACTGCAAAATCTCATTCCTTCGTTAAGATCTGCTCCACAATTTGGACATTTCATATTTACACCGCCTATTCATTTGAATTTATAAAACTATTTTTTTTATGCTTGACAGCTTTTCTATTGCTTTATTGTCAAATTTACCGAA
>JAGAHK010000200.1 GCA_017627115.1 Bacillota bacterium
AATTGACTATAAAAAGGTATAATAGTATTTTAGAATGGTATGTTATGTACATACAACTATGTTTAGGAGGTCAATATTGTGTACGATAAAGTAAGTTCCAATCTGAACTTTGTTGAAAGAGAAAAAGAGATACTTTCCTTCTGGAAAGAGAACGATATTTTCGGCAAGAGTGTCAAAGCACGCGAAGGCTGCCCTGTTTTTACGTTTTATGACGGACCGCCCACAGCAAACGGCAAGCCGCATATCGGTCATATACTTACAAGAGTTATAAAAGACCTTATCCCTCGCTACAAGACCATGAAAGGCTACAAGGTTTTGAGAAAAGCGGGCTGGGATACACATGGTCTGCCCGTTGAGCTGGAGATAGAAAAACAGCTTGGCATAAGCGGCAAGCCTCAGATAGAAAACTACGGTGTTGAGCCGTTCATCAAAAAGTGTAAGGACAGCGTTTTCACATACGAGAGCCTTTGGCGCGAAATGAGCGACCGTGTTGGTTTCTGGGCTGATATGGACGATCCTTACGTTACCTATCATAATACTTATATAGAGTCCGTATGGTGGGCTATCAAGCAGATATGGGACAAGGGCCTTCTCTACAAAGGTCATAAGATAGTACCTTACTGCCCTCGCTGCGGTACCGCGCTTTCAAGCCACGAAGTTGCACAGGGCTACAAAAATGTTAAGGAAACATCCTGCATCGCGCGTTTTGCCGTTGTCGGCGAGGAAAACACATACTTCCTTGCATGGACGACAACACCATGGACACTTCCTTCAAATGTTGCACTTTGTGTAAATAAGAAGGAAAGCTATGCAAAGGTAAAGGCAAATGACGGCAGAATATATATCATGGCTGAAGCATTGCTCGAAAGCGTGCTTAAAGACGGCTATGAGATAATAGACAAAAAGTCGGGTCAAGATTGGGTAGGCACGGAATACGAGCCTCTTTTCCCGTATGCAAAGACCGACAAAAAAGGCTTTTATGTTGTTGAGGATGATTATGTTACTCTTACCGATGGTACGGGTATCGTTCATATCGCGCCTGCTTTCGGTGAGGACGACTCCCGTGTGGGCAGACGTTTCGACCTGCCTTTCGTTCAGCTTGTAAACGATCAGGGCTGCTTTACCGAGGAGGTAGAGGGTCTTGCGGGCACATTCGTAAAAGACGGCGACAAAGAGATACTTAAAAGACTTGAAGAAAGCGGCAAGCTTTTTGCGGCACTGCCTTTCGAGCATGATTATCCTTTCTGCTGGAGATGTGACACACCGCTTCTTTACTATGCACGCGACACCTGGTTCATCGAAATGACAAAGGTACGTGACAGACTGCTTAAAAACAACGATACAGTAAATTGGATGCCCGATAATATCAAGAACGGACGTTTCGGCAAGTTCCTTGAAAACGTTATCGACTGGGGTCTTTCAAGAGAGCGTTATTGGGGTACTCCGCTGCCTATCTGGGAATGTGAGTGCGGCCACAGAGAAGCTGTCGGCTCTATCGAGCAGCTGAAGCAGATGAGCGATGACTGCCCCGAAGATATAGAACTGCATAAGCCCTATATCGACAATGTACACCTCAACTGCCCCGAGTGCGGCAAGAAAATGCAGCGTGTTACGGAAGTTATCGACTGCTGGTTCGACAGTGGTTCCATGCCTTTTGCACAGTGGCATTATCCTTTTGAAAATAAAGAGATATTTGACGAGAACTATCCCGCAGACTTTATCTCCGAGGCTGTCGATCAGACACGCGGCTGGTTCTATACGCTTATGGCTATCTCAACTCTTATCTTCGACAAAAGCCCTTACAAGAATGTAATAGTTCTGGGTCTTGTTCAGGATAAGGACGGCAGAAAGATGAGCAAACATATCGGCAATGTTGTCGATCCGTGGGATGTGCTCAACAAGCAGGGCGCAGATGCCGCAAGATGGTATTTCTACGCAAACAGTGCTCCGTGGCTCCCCAACCGTTTTGACGATAAGGCAGTTAGCGAATATCAGGGCAAATTTATGGGCACACTCTGGAATACCTACTATTTCTATGTGCTCTATGCAAATATAGACAATTTCGACCCCTCAAATTACAAGCTTGAATACGACAAGCTTTCCGTAATGGATAAGTGGGTGCTTTCAAAGCTCAACACACTTATCAAGACGGTCGATGACAATATGGAAAACTATAAGATAACCGAGTCCGCAAGGGCTATGGTGGATTTTGTGGACGAGCTTTCAAACTGGTATGTGCGCCGTTCACGCGAACGTTTCTGGGGCAAGGATATGCCGCAGGACAAGATAAACGCTTATATGACCCTTTATACCGTGCTTGTGAATATGGCAAAGCTTTCCGCACCTTTCACACCTTTCATGGCAGAGGGCATCTATCAGAACCTTGTGAGAAATGTGGATAAGGCTGCGGAAGAGTCCGTACATCTTTGCAGCTTCCCCGAAGCGGACGAGAGCATGATAGACGAAAAGCTTGAGCATAATATGGAGCTTGTGCTTTCCGCTGTTGTTGCGGGCCGTGCCGCAAGAAACACATCGGGCATAAAGAACCGTCAGCCTGTCGGAAATATGTTCATCAAGGCAGACAAGAAACTTGACGATATGTATCTTGATATAATCCGCGATGAACTCAATGTCAAGACTATCGAGTTCAAGGATGATGTTTCGGGCTTTACAAGCTATACTTTCAAGCCGCAGTTAAGAACTTTGGGCAAAAAGTACGGCAAGCTTGTGCCGAAGATAGGCGAATACCTTAAATCGCAGGACGGCAATGAGCTTATGTCACAGCTTAAAAACAACGGTTCTATCAGATTTACCGTTGAGGGCGCAAATATCGACCTTGCGGAAGAAGATGTGCTTTACGAGACAGCGCAGAAAGAGGGTTATGTTGCCGAAAGTGACAAGACCACGACCGTTGTTCTCGATACCAGCCTCACACCCGAGCTTATCGAGGAGGGCTTCGTCCGCGAACTTATCTCCAAAATACAGAATATGCGCAAGGATGCAGATTTTGAAGTGCTTGACCGCATAAATGTATACTACAGCGGCAATGATAAGATAGCTAAGATATTTGAGGACAATAAAGACAGCATCTGTGCAGACGTTCTTGCAGACAGCGTATCCGAGGGCAAGGCTCCCGAATTCAGTAAAGAATGGAGCATAAACGGCGAAAATGTGACACTCGGCGTTGAGAAAAGATAATTATAGTGAACGTCAAAAATATTTGGACGTTCACTATAGGATGGGGCTCATAAATAATCCGCCTTAAGCAAGCTTAAGTCCGATTATTTAATTCGCTTACTATAAAATACTTAAAATCATAGGCAAAGGAGCTGATTTTTTCGGCTCCTTTTGTTATTGATAAAAAATACACAACAGTTTTGTAATGTTATAACTTTTGTGTTATACCAAATATATAAAAAAAGGTTTGGTTCCATCCGATATTTTCCCAAAATTACTTCTTTACTTTTGACCAAAAAAATAGTATTATAGTAGTTAATGTGAGTATTACATTTATTTTTTACTATTTAATAAGTAGAAAAATTACAATAACCAGAAAACGGAGGTTAAAAAAAATGGCTGTAATACCTTTGCTTATATGTTTTCCGTTTTTGGCGGCGGCAGTGCTGCTTCTTTCCAAAAACGGCGGACTGCGCGACCTGGTATCCTACCTCGGCGCAGTCGTTATAATGTGCCTTACGGGCGCACTCTGGGTGGCGTGGATAGGAAGCGGAAGCCGCCCCATAGACCTTTACTACAATACGGAGATAGCCGACCACGTCATTTTCGGCGCGGAGATATTTATGATGTGCCTTGTCACGTTTCTGTGCTTTAAATACGGCTATAAACGTGTCAGCCTGCTTTCGATAATTCCCACCGTCATAATTTCCGTGACGGAGTTTGCAGTGCCGCACAGACCCCGTACCGCACATATATTTTTAGACAGGCTTTCAATGATGATGTGCCTTATCATTGCAATTATCGGCGGTCTTATCATTATTTACGCTGTCGGCTATATGTCGGGCTATCATATGCACCATAAAGAGGTCAAAAACAGGAGCAACTATTTCCTTGCTCTGCTTTTTGTGTTTATGGGCGCAATGTTCGGTTTCGTGCTTGCAGAAAGCCTGATCTGGCTGTTCTTCTTCTGGGAATGTACAAGCGTATGTTCGTTTTTGCTTATCGGCTACACACGCACGGAAGAAGCCATCAAAAACTCTTTCCGCGCACTCTGGATGAACCTTTTTGGCGGTCTCGGCCTTTCGGTGGGCATATTCTACTTTGCTTACTATGTTGGCACGCTCTCGCTCAGAACATTTATAAACGCAGGCGTAAACGGCAACCCCTACGCTCTGCTTCCCGTTGCTCTTATGGCTTTTGCGGCTCTTACAAAAAGCGCACAGCTGCCGTTTTCGACCTGGCTTCTCGGCGCTATGGTAGCACCCACACCATCGTCGGCACTCCTGCACAGTGCAACGATGGTCAAGGCGGGTATATATATTCTTTTAAGACTTTCGCCTGCAATGAGCGGCACGGTAACGGGCACTATGGTCTCAATGATAGGCGGTTTCACTTTCTTCGTAGCTTCGTTTATGGCTATTGCACAGAGCGATGCAAAAAGAGTGCTTGCCATGTCCACGGTATCCAACCTTGGCCTTATGGTGGCTTGTGCAGGCTCGGGTACACCCGAGACCGTATGGGCAGGCGTGTTCCTGATGATATTCCACGCAGTTTCAAAATCACTGCTTTTCCTTGATGTCGGAGCAACGGAAAACTCTATCCACAGCCGCGATATTGAGGATATGCACGGTATGATATATTTCCTGCCCAAACTTGCCGTACCTATGTTTATCGGCATTGCGGGTATGTTCCTTGCGCCTTTCGGTATGCTTATATCAAAATGGGCTGCTTTAAGGGCTGCGGTTGATGAAAAGAACCTTGTTATGCTGCTCTTTATAGCATTCGGCAGTGCGACTACCTCTTTTTACTGGAGCAAGTGGATGGGCAAGATAATCAGTCATCCTCACGCTCTTACGCAGGTTAAGGACATCACACGCAAAAACGAGATGATTTCCATGGTCATTCAGGCAGTCATGATGGTGGTGCTTTGTATGCTTTTCCCGTTTATATCGGGTATATACGTTGACCCCATGCTCTTTGAAATGTTCGGCACAAGCGGTCAGGTGCTCTCACCCGGACTTCTTGTTATGCTTTCGATAATCATACTTTTTGTGTTCGCCATACCTCCTGTATTCTACCTTTACAGCAGCAAAATACACACAAACAGGAAGCTGTCCTATATGGGCGGCATAAACGCAGGCGACGACTCCTGCTTTATTGATTCTTTCGGCGAAGAAAAGAGGCTTTGGCTTTCAAACTACTATTTTGCAAACAGAATAGGCATCAGAAAGATAATGTTCCCGTGTCAGCTTGTAACAACGGCAATACTTATCGCTATGTTCTGTATTATTTTAGGAGTGTTGTTAAAATGAGGATAAGAGTAATAAGTGCTATTGCATATATTTTATTTGCGCCGCTTATCGGCGGCCTTCTGGAAGGCATTGACAGGAAAATTTCCGCAAGGATGCAGCGCAGGGTGGGCCCTCCGCTTTTGCAGCCGTTCTACGATCTTGGAAAACTGCTGCATAAACAGGTCATTTCGGTAACGAATATGCAGGCATTTCTCCTGCTTTCCTACCTTGTGTTCATCATGCTTACGGGCGTTATGCTCTTTTCGGGTATGGACATACTGCTTTGTATGTTCACGCTTTCCACTGCGGCAATGTTTTTGTACTTCGCTGCCTGCATAACCAGCTCGCCGTATTCAACCATAGGCGCTTCCCGCGAGCTTATACAGATAATCGCCTATGAACCTGCCGTTCTGCTCACCTGTGTCGGCTTCTACCTCGTCAGCGGCTCGTTCAGAGTAAGCAGGATAATAGATGTAAATTTAAGTAACCTTGTTTACCTGCCGGGTGTGTTCATCGCTTTCGTGTTCATACTGACCATCAAAATGCGTAAATCACCGTTTGATATAAGCACGGCACACCACGCACATCAGGAGATAATCAAGGGCATCACCTCCGAAATGGGCGCACTTAACCTTGCTATATTCACTGTTACCGAGTGGTACGAAAATGTGTTCCTGCTTGCGGTGATAGCACTGTTTATAATCAATAAAAACCCGTGGAGCATAGTTTCCGCACTTATAGTGCTTGCATTTGTGTACTTTTTGGAGATACTGATAGATAACAGCAGCGCACGTATGAAATACACCCATATGCTGAAAATGGCTTGGGGCGTGACATTGGTGCTTGCAGGCAGCAATATATGGGTGCTTATGCTTATTAAATAATTCACTGATACCGATGAAAACCGAAAAAAGCATTACACTTTCTTTCATTATCTTTTTTGCGGCGATTGCAGCCATCCTTTATTCCGTCTGTACCTACCGTTATTGGGGGCGCAATCTTCCGTTCAATATGAACAGGGCAAAAGCTGAGGCGGAAAGCTATATGGAGGCTCTCTGTAAAACGGATTTTGATGTGACGGATGCCTGTGCCTGCGATTATATGGGCGTACACGGCTACGAGGTAAAACTGACGGACAAAGCAAGCGGTGTACCCGCGGTAATAGTGTTTGATGTTGACTTGCGTGCAGTCAGGGCAGAGTTTCCGCCCGGTAACGAACTGATGAGGTGAGCCTATGAAAAACAAGGAAAAACGAGGGAAATTTTATCGTTTCATAGCCGAAAACAAACGGCCTTTGGCGGTGCTTGCGCTGTTTTTTGCCGCATGGCTTTTTATCGTGCTTATCACTTACGACAATTGGTATTTCTATGTGCCGTGGCATAAGGCACACGCGGTAAAGACCGCTCAAACCTACCTTTCGCAGACTTATGACAAGTCTTTTGATATTGAAAAGGTGAATTTAAGTCTTTCGGGACCGTTTTCCCGCCTTGACGAAAACCACTACTCAAAAGGCGTTGCCGAAATGAAGATAAGCGACGAAAACGGGCTTGAAGCCAATATTACGGTAAACCGAAACTACCAAATAACAGCGGATGATTATATGTGTGTTTATGCCGATGATATGCTGAATAAGCATTTTGACGAGATAATCAGTGCTTCGGGGCTTGACCTTGTAAGCGGCATAAACTTTGAAGCCGATAAAATGCTTTATTCCATATCTATTAATGACGGACTTAAACCTCTTGCCCGAAAGGATAAAGTTGATAAAGATTTTTTACGGACTTACTCGCAGTCGCATTTCTGGGTGTATATAGCAGTTGAGAATATCACCGAGCAGACAGCACCGCAGATAAATGAAGTGATAAAAACGGTCTGCAATTCGGGCATGGATATGCATAACGGCGGTTTCAGCATAATGTATATAAACCGCGGCCACCCCGTAGATCTGACATATACCGATTTGAAAGACGATGCCTATGTGCTTGTAAAAATAAGAGAATGTCTGCGATACTTAAAGTAGTTGACATATATTTTAAAAGGAGAAATGACCATGTTTCAGATAAAAAGATCACCCTGGGTACTGCATTATGACGGCTCCAGCTGCAACGGCTGCGACATTGAAGTTTTAGCCTGCCTTACCCCCGTTTATGATGCCGAGCGTTTCGGCATAATAAACACAGGCGACCCCATGCAGGCGGACATCCTGCTTATCACGGGCGGTATAAACAGTCAAAATGCGGATGTTGTAAAACAGCTTTACGACCAGATGCCGCGCCCAAAAGTTGTTGTGGCGGTTGGTGTCTGCGCCTGCACGGGCGGTATTTTCAAGGACTGTTACAATATCCTCGGCGGTGCGGATAAGGTGATACCCGTTGACATCTATGTGCCGGGCTGTGCGGCAAGACCGCAGGCAATAATCGACGGCATAGTGCAGGCTGTTGACCTTTTCCAGCGAAGGCTTGAAAAGCATAACGATTATATGAAAGAACACGCGCACGACAAGAACGACGCAAAGAATAAAAAAACGGGAACGGAGGACTGACAGATGGCAGAATATATCAACAGGATAGAAGAGATAGACTATCACGACCTGCTTGAAAAGTCGATAGAGAAAAAAAGACAGGGCTACCGTTTGTCGCAGGCCTGCGCCGCATACTCGGGCGGCAAGCTTGAATTGAGCTATTCCTTTGCCGATGACGAGACTTTGGAGCTTGTTACTTTCCGCCTTGTCATAGATAAGGAAACGGAGATAATAAGCCTGTCGGAAGTGATACCCTATGCAGCTTTCTACGAAAACGAGATGAAGGAACTTTTCGGCGTGAATATCCAGCTGATAGAGCCCGATTATAAGAACAAACTCTACAGGATAAACACCGAAACACCCTTTGTACCGAAAGGAGAATGATCTGATATGAAAAAAAGAAGTATCGTACCTTACGGTCCGCAGCATCCCGTGCTGCCTGAACCAATACATCTCGACCTTGTTATAGAGGATGAAAAAATAGTCGAGGCTATACCGTCCATCGGCTTTATCCACCGCGGTCTTGAAAGCCTTGCAATGAAGCGCGATTTTAATCAGATGGTCTATGTTGCAGAGCGTGTATGCGGCATTTGCAGCTTTGGTCACGGCTTCGGATACTGCGAGGCAGTTGAGGATATAATGAAAGTTGAAGTACCCGACCGCGCAAAGTTTTTAAGAACCATATGGTTCGAGCTTTCGCGTATGCACAGCCATTTTCTCTGGCTTGGCTTGCTTGCGGACGGCTTCGGCTTTGAAAATCTGTTTTACCAATGCTGGAGAATACGCGAGAAAATACTTGATGTTCTTGAACTTACCACAGGCGGCAGGGTCATCTTTTCCGTCAATAAGATCGGCGGTGTTATGAAAGACATTACGCCCGAAATGGCAGTCGCAATATCCGAAATGCTCACTTCCGTTAAAAAGGAACTTAAGCAGATAGTGCCGATATTTATGGAGGACTACTCTGTCAGGTCGCGTCTTGAAGGTGTCGGCGTGCTAACAAAGGAGCAGGCGCACACACTTGGCTGTGCGGGTCCGTTTGCAAGGGCAAGCGGCATTGGTGCGGATATGCGTACACTTGGCTATGGTGCATATAAGGAACTTGATTTTGAGATAATAACAAGCGATAAGGGCGACTGCTATGCGCGCTGTGATGTGCGTATACGCGAGATATTCCAGTCTATAGACCTTATCAGACAGGCGCTTGACAAACTGCCCGAGGGCGAGCTTGCCGCAGCAGTAAAGGGCAACCCGAACGGGGAAAGCTTTATCCGTATAGAGCAGCCGCGCGGCGAGGCGGTTTATTATGTAAAGGCAAACGGCAGTCCTCACCTTGACAGAATGAGAGTGCGCACACCTACCTTCGCAAACCTTGCGGGCTTGTGCGAGACCTTAAAGGGTGCGGATTATGCCGATGTCGGTCTGCTTATACTTACTATTGACCCTTGTATAAGCTGTACCGAAAGATAAGAGTGAATAAGACAGAAAGGTCAGGATTGATATGGCTGTAATGAATTTTATACCAACGGCGCTTAAAAATCTTTTAAAGCCGCCCGTCACAACATCGTATCCCTTTGAGCCTGCCGAATATCCCGAGCGTTCAAGAGGACATATAAGCATAGAGATAGATAACTGCATAGGCTGCGGTATGTGTACGCGCGCCTGTCCTCTTGGTGCTTTAAAGGTAGATAAAAACGCAGGCACATGGGAAATAGACCGCTTCGACTGTGTTGTATGCGGCTACTGTGTTGAAAAATGCCCCAAAAAATGCCTTTTCGTTCAGCCCGGCTATCAGACACCGGGTGGTGAAAAGACCCCGTCTTTCTACCAAAAATCGCCCGAGGTGCTTGCCGCAGAGGAAGAAAAACGCAAAGAAGCAGCAAGAAAGGCAGCAGAGCTTAAAGCAAAGAAAGAGGCTGAAGCAAAGGCAGCACAGACCGCAGAAAATGCGGATAAAAAGGACTGATATCATGTGCGTTGCAATTATGGGCAGGGTAGCGGAGCTTGATGAAAAAAACGCCGTAGTGGACTACCACGGCGCAAAAATCAAGGCAAGGCGCGACCTTGTGAATGTAAATATCGGCGATAAAGTCCTCGTCCATGCAGGCTGTATAATTCAAAAAGTAAGCGATGAAGACAGCTGCCTGATGGATGAGATGAATGAGCTGATGCGTGAAATGAATATGTGAAATGATAATACAAAAGCTGTCGCTTAATGCGGCAGCTTTTCTTCGTCTAAAAATTCTTTTATTACATATTTCGGTCTGTGTTTTACTTCGGAATATATCTTGCCTATGTATTCGCCTATTATCCCGAGACAGAATATCTGTATGCCGCTTGTGAGCAGTACCGTACAGATAAGGCTTGGCCAGCCCCAATCATAATTGCCTATGCCGAGCAGTTTGGATACGACTATTTCCAAAAGAACCAAAAAACTGATTATCGAAATCGTTACACCGAGTGTTGTTATTATCCTTAACGGCTTAACACTGAAAGATGTTACGGCATTAAGCGCAAAAGTACGCATCTTTTTGAGAGGATATTTGCTTTCGCCCGCAAAACGCTCCGTTCTTGCGTAATATACGTTGGAACTCTGAAAGCCGATAAGCGGCATTATACCGCGCAGGAAAAGGTTGTATTCGTCAAAATCCTCAAGGCTGTCAAGCACGCGCTTGCTCATAAGGCGAAAATCGGCATGGTTGTAGACCACTTCCACACCCAGAAACTTCATAAACTTGTAGAAAAACTGCGCCGTGTTGCGCTTGAACCAAGTGTCGGTCTCTCGTGAATCGCGTACACCGTAAACGATGTCATTCCCCTTTTTGTATTCTTCGACCATTTTATCTATGGCGTTTATATCGTCCTGTAAGTCGGCATCCATAGAAATTGCAATATCACAGTATTTTTTTGCAGTCATAAGTCCCGAAAGCACGGCATTCTGATGTCCGAAATTGCGCGAAAGACAAAGCCCTGTGAATATTTCGTCACTTTCGTGCAGGGAGCATATTATCTGCCACGTTTTATCCGTTGAACCGTCATTTACAAACATTACCTTGCTTTTTGGCGATATTTGCTTCGTTTCTATAAGATAGGTGTATTTTTC
>JAGAHK010000201.1 GCA_017627115.1 Bacillota bacterium
GTGAACGTCCAAATATTTTTGACGTTCACTATAATAACGCTTTATCGAATGTTTTTTCGATTTATCTATATTATACATTGCAAAAACTATTTTGTCAAACATTTTTTCGATTTTTATCGAAATTTTCACCTTACATTTTCGTTACAGGGAGGTTACAAAATATGATATTAGGAACATTTTTAAGTAAAGACCGTCAATTTGCGGGCATTGTAAAGGGCGAAACTATTTTCGCCACAGCTTACACAGATGTGCAGGAATTGATAAAAGCAGGTAAAAAAGCCGATCTTAACTCTGTAGGAGAGTACCATTTTTCGGAGCTTGAACTGCTTTCACCCATTCCAAATCCCGACAGGGATATTATCTGTCTCGGCATAAACTATGCCGCACACGCGGTCGAGTCTGCAAGGTTTGAAAACAAAGCATTCGGCGGCGAACGCCCCTGCCCCATTTATTTTTCAAAGCGTGTTGATACCGCCGTACCACATAACGGCATTGTTGACGGTCATTTTGACATCGTTGACAGCCTTGACTACGAGGCAGAATTGGCTGTAATTATAGGAAAGACTGCCAAAAACGTAAAACCCGAAAACGCTTTCGATTATGTTTTCGGCTACACCATATTGAATGATATAAGCGCAAGAAATCTCCAGACGGCGCATAAACAATGGTATCTCGGCAAAAGCCTTGATGCTTTCACCCCAATAGGACCGTATATTGTAACGACGGACGAATTCTCAAACCCGCCCGCACTTGCGATAAAGAGCTATGTTAACGGCGAACTGCGGCAGAATAGCTGTACCGACAAGCTTATCTTTGATATACCTTATATAATAGCCGACCTTTCGCGCGGTATGACTCTTCAGCCCGGGACAATTATATCCACAGGCACGCCCGATGGTGTCGGCATGGGATTTGTTCCTCCGAGATTTCTCCAAAAGGGTGACGAAGTCATCTGTGAGATCGATGGCATAGGCAAACTGCGCAACATAATAGGATAAAGAAAAAAACATCCGACGGAGGCAAATGTCGGATGCTTTTTTATATAAATATTACTTATTGATGATTTTAAGGAGCTGAATTAATTAAGCTCTTTCTTGTCTTAAATCTTAATTATCGACTTTGATCTTTACGGGTGTATCCTGCGAGATCTTGATATTCGGATCGGGTATCTGTCCGTAGACCTGACCCTTGCCTACGTTGACGCTGCGTTTTGGCTTTTCTTCCTCTTCTTCCTCTTCTTCATCGTCATAGTAGTCTTCATCTTCGTCGGAATAGTTCTCGTCTTCGTCTTCATCGTCATAATATGTCGTTTCTTCCTCGTCGGCATTATCGTCCGAGGTATTTTCAACATAGCAACTGAAACCGCTTGCCTCAATGGTGCTTACCGCATCATCGGCATCAAGACCCACTACATCGGGTACGGCTGTCAGAGTTTTATTTCCGCTTGCACTTATATTGAGGATAATGCTTGTATCCTTGTTTATAGCTGTGCCTGCCGGCGGATTTTGCTTGAATACGGTGTCGCCGTTGCCTATAAGCGTGTAGTTTATACCTCTGCTGTTAAGCTGCTTTACCGTCTCGGCAAGGTCCTTGTTGGTATAGTCGCCAAGTGTTATCCTGTCGTTTGCGGGACTGTCTGTATTGTCCGCAGTAACTTCATAACTCGGCTGATAGCCCTTGTAGTCTATTATTTTCACAAGCACATCACGCAGCATCGGAACAGGTGATATATCACTGCCGTCATAATAATTAGGCGGACGGTGTATGACTGTCATAGCAATGATATCGGGATCTTCCACGGGAAGATATGCGATAAAACTCAATGTATATTCGTTGCTTCCTCTTACGCCCTGTTCTGCCGTACCTGTCTTACCGCCTATGGCATCGCCGTTTATTACAGCTTTTCGACCCGTACCCGTAGGCTGAACAACGCTTTCAAGGTATTTTCTTATTATATCGGAAGTTTCCTTTGAAATGACCTTTCTTATTACATGCGGCTTGTTTTCTTTTACAAGACCGCCGTTGGAGTCAACTATCTGTGAAACTATATAAGGCTGCATTAGGTTGCCGCCGTTTATGGTAGCGCAAAGTGCATTGAGCGACTGCATAGCCGTTGCGTTAAAACCCTGACCGAAAGAACTTGTGGCAAGCTCTGCGCTGTGCAGCTGTTCAAGGCTGTAACTCAAAGCAGGTGAATTTGCGCTCACCTCACCCGGCAGATCAATACCCGTTTTTTCGCCGTAACCAAAAGCTTTGTGATACTTATAATACTTTTCTGCGCCGAGTTTTGTTATTATCTCCATCATCGCAACATTACACGAATCGGCAAGCGCCTCTTCAAGAGATATATTGCCGTGACCGTCAACATTATGACAGCGTATTTCATAATCGGCTATCACCTTTACACCCGGACAGTTAAATCTTTCATCGGGGCTGATAACGCCCTCTTCAAGCGCCATTGCTGCAAGTACGGGTTTATATATGGAACCGGGTTCATAGGTCTCTGTTATGGAGAAATTACGCCATGATTTGTAATTTTTCCACGCATCGAATTCCATACCTATCTCGGTTTTTTTCTTTTCGTCAAATCGCGCCCATGTTTTTTCAAGCCCCGACTCCACCTCGGGAGCAAGGTTTGTGGGCTGATTTGGGTCGAAGGTAGGATACTGCGACATTGCAAGTATCGCGCCCGTTTTGGGATTCATTATTATACAGGCCGTATTTTCGGGCTCATATGCCGCATAAGCATTGCGGCAAGCTTCATCTGCGTATTGCTGAAGTGTGGAATCTATTGTTGTAACAAGGTTATAACCGTCTATTGCGGCGGCGTTATTTGTTACCACATTGGAGTCGTCCGTTACAGAGCGGAATTCTCTGCCGCCCAGACCCGTCATTTCGGTATTGTAATAACTTTCAAGACCCCAGGATGCCTCGCCGTTGTCACCGCTTAAAAAGCCCAGAACCTGTGCAGGCATATGTTCCTGCGGATAAGAACGCAGATTGTCCGATTCACAATATACCCAATTATAACCAAGCGCAGTTATAGCCTGTCCTTTTGCAAACGGCACTTTTTTTGCAAGGATAAGATAGTTCGTATCCTTTGCGGGTTTACCCTCCGCATCAAGCACAAGATAACTTGTGAGCGTTTCCATAGGTATGCCGAGCTGTTGATTGAGAGTATCGAGTGTTTTGTTCCACTTTTCCTCCGCAAGCGCCTTTTCGCTTTCTTTTTTATCGCTCGCAGTGTTTTTCTCATGCTCGGAGACCATAAGTCTTACATCAAGTATAACATTGTATACAGTCGAAGAAAGCGCAAGCGGCTGTTGTGTGCTGTCAAGTATGGCACCTCTTGACGGTACTATGGTTTTATCGCTTCCGCCGCTGACAAGCTGATTTACAAGCTGCGCCTCGTACTCGGTGCCCTTTGTCAGCTTTATATAGCTCACTCTTCCTATTCCTATAAAAATTATTGTTCCAATAAAAGCAAGCATCAGAAAGGCAGTTCTTTTAGGCCCTATTCTGTTACCGGGGTTTTCCCTGACTTCCTTTTTCTCTTTTTTTGAAACATTCCTTTCATTTCTCATAACCGTTTATTAATCCTTTTTTGTAATGCCGATCTTTTCAAGAAATGTCCTGTTCTTGTCATCGGCCACCTCATCATCATATGACACGGAATAGCTGTCTTTCTGTACATTTATCTTCACTATCTGATGCGGTGCGGCAGTCTGCATACCCAAACGGGTAGTTGCTGTCTTTTTAACTTCTTCAAGATCTATGTTTTCGGAGAGGATAACCTCCAGATTTTCGTTTACAGCTTTTGTTTTCTCCGTAAGTTCATGTGTTTCCTTTATTTCCGTCTTGACTGAACTTATGCAGGCATTTACGACAAGAACTGCCATTGCAAAAAATACTATCGCCGCAAAAGGCATGGCAAAAGTAAATATGTTTGTGTTTTTTTCTTCATCCACACGCACATAATCATAGTTGCTGTCGGGTTTTATCCGCTTTTTTTTGCGAGGCTGTTCGTATGAATAATCCTCCTGAGGAAAAACAGGTGCAGCACTTGTGTGCATGTACATATATGACCTTCTTCCCGATGCAGAACTTTGTCTGCGTGCCGTGTTGCCGCGCATAATGCTGCGCCCCCTTTCGTTACGGTTTAATCATTTTACAGTTTCTGCGCTATACGAAGTTTTGCGCTTCTTGAACGATTGTTTACTTTCAGTTCTTCCTCGCCCGGAAGAATGGGTTTGCGTGTTATCACTTTCAAAACAGGCTTTTTCCCACACACGCACACGGGAAAATCACGAGGACAGGTACAGGGGTTTTCAAGGTTTCTGAAAACATTTTTCACTATCCTGTCTTCAAGCGAATGAAAAGTTATTATACAGATCCTGCCGCCCGTATTGAGCAGGTCTGCCATTTTTTTAATAGTTTCTTCAAGTATTTCAAGCTCGCCGTTAACTTCAATGCGTATTGCCTGAAATGTACGTTTTGCGGGGTGCGGTCCGTCCGACCTTGCCCCCTTTGGAACAGCTTTTTTTATAACGCTGACCAGATCAAAAGTTGTTTGGATAGGCTGTATCTGCCTTTCCTTTACTATAAATTCAGCTATTCGCCCTGCCCATCTCTCTTCACCGTAATCACGCAAGATACGTATAAGTTCCTCCTGTGAATAGGTGTTTACAACCGAATAAGCAGACAGGCTTTTTCTTATATCCATACGCATATCAAGTTGAGCGTTATGTTGATAAGAAAAGCCTCTGTCCGCTTCATCCAGCTGATGTGAGGATACGCCGAGGTCAAGCAAAAATCCATCCACACCGCTTTGATAAAGCGCTTCTTCCTGTGCTATCTCATCTATTTGAGAAAAGTTTTTATGCACATATGTAACATTATCATACCCTTCAAGCCTTTGTTTTGCAGCTGTTATGGCGTTTATATCCTGGTCTATTCCAATAAGCCTGCCCCTTTTTGAAAGGTGCTTCACTATCTGCAGGCTGTGACCGCCGCCACCCATCGTGCCGTCCACATATACTCCGTCGGGTCTTATGTCCAGCCCTTCGATACACTCGTCAAGCAGGACGGAAATATGTTTGAAGTCCAATTTGTTCACCCTTTATCATAAACCGTATTTTGCAAGCGCTGCCATCATATCCGCATCGCTTATAGTGCTGTTTTCCGTATAATCGCGGTATCTTTCGGCATCCCATATCTCAATATGGTCAAATGCGCCTATGGTAACAACATCTTTTTTAAGCCCCGCAAAATCTTTCAGATCCTGCGGTATCATAACACGGCCGTTATTGTCGGGTTCAAGGTCGGAAGCATTGGCGTAAAAATCTCGTATATAGCGCATACCTATGGGGTCGGACTGCGGTATAAGCTTGAATTTTTCGTCAAATTCTTCCCACGTTTCGTTGGTGTAAATGTTGAGTGCGCCGTCTTTGCCTTTTGCTATAACGCATTTAAGACCAAGTACCTCACGGTACTTAGCCGGTATAATTATGCGCCCTTTGGCGTCAATAGTATGGGTATACTTGCCTTTAAACATTTACATCACCGCTTTCAAGTGGTTTTATATGGTATTTGCAAACCAAAACCGACCCTTACGCAAATTTTAAACCACATCAAACCCCTTTACGGGATTTTCAATGATTTTCAAACCACTTTATAAACATTTTAAAGCAAAACCGTAAAAATTTCAAGTTTTATTTTATTGCAAAAGAATTTTCAGTAAATATATATATTGCCCAAGCATCCCATATATTGTTATTATTGTCAAGGATATACACAAGATTTAGTATTTTCAAAATCATGCACAATTTTACAAA
>JAGAHK010000202.1 GCA_017627115.1 Bacillota bacterium
AAGTTTTTGCAAAGTCAATTTTTTTATTATTTCAATTATTTTTGTTTTTCTTTTTTTCTATATGATCTTTTGATGTTTTTATGCGTGTTTTCCCCTGTTCTCGACAATAAAATAATTACGATTTCCTTAATTTTACCAAAAATTAAAAATAACACTTGCATAACAGGGGGTCTTTCTGTTAAAATATATAGTGATTATTTATGTTCATTATTGAAACATTATTGAAACATTATGGAAAGTTTGTGGAAAGTTTGTGTTTTTACGGTTTTCCTGAAAAATGATTAGAGGTGTAACAATGGGATTTTTAGAAAAAATTTTCGGCAGCTACAGTGATAAGGAGATAAAGCGTATCCGTCCTATAGTTGCGAAGATCAACGAGCTTGAACCCGAGATGGAGAAGCTCACCGATGAAGAACTTAAAGCCAAAACTCCGTATTTCAAGGAAAGACTTGCAAACGGCGAGACACTTGACGACATCCTGCCCGAGGCATTTGCCGTTGTACGTGAGGCAGGCAAGCGAGTACTCAATATGCGCCATTACGATGTACAGCTTATCGGCGGTATCGTTTTGCATCAGGGGCGTATCGCAGAGATGAAAACAGGTGAAGGTAAGACCCTTGTTTCCACCTGTCCCGCATACCTTAACGCTCTTGCGGGCAAAGGCGTGCATATAGTTACGGTAAACGATTACCTTGCACAGCGTGATGCCGCGCACGAAGGTGAGATACATCGTTTTCTCGGCCTTACGGTAGGCGTTATTCTTCACGACCTTGACAAAGCAGAAAGACAGGCTGCATATGCCTGCGATATAACATACGGCACAAACAACGAACTCGGTTTCGACTATCTGCGTGACAACATGGTAGTTTACGAAAACGAGATGGTTATGAGAGGTCTCCCCTACGCCATCATAGACGAGGTGGACTCCATACTTATAGATGAGGCGCGTACTCCCCTTATCATCAGCGGCCAGGGCAACAAGTCCACACAGCTTTACAGCGTTGCGGACGCTTTTGCAAAAACACTTAAACAGGGACGTATACTCAACGAGGACGAAGCCCTTAACCCCCTTATCCGCGAGGAACTTAAAGAAGAAGGCGACTTTGTTGTAGACGAAAAGGCAAAGACCGTTAACCTTACACAGGAGGGTGTTGCAAAGGCAGAGCGCTTCTTCGCCATAGACAACCTTTCCGACCCCGAAAACATGGAGATACTCCACCATGTAAACAATGCGCTCAAAGCCAACTACAGTATGCACGTTGACCAGGACTATGTTGTTGACTATGACCAGCAGGAAATTATAATAGTAGACGAATTCACAGGCCGTATGATGCCCGGCCGCCGTTACTCGGACGGTCTGCATCAGGCTATAGAAGCAAAGGAAAAAGTGGAAGTAAAGCACGAGAGCAAAACGCTTGCGACAATCACTTTCCAGAACTTCTTTAATAAATATGAAAAGAAAGCGGGCATGACGGGTACCGCACAGACAGAGGAAGGCGAATTCCGTGCAATTTACGGCATGGACGTTGTTGTTATCCCCACAAACGAGCCCGTTATACGTGTTGACCACTCCGACGTTGTTTATCAGACAGAGGCTGCAAAACTGCGCGCTGTTGTGGCAGATGTAAAGGAATCTTACGAAAAGGGTCAGCCCGTACTTGTCGGTACCGTAAATATAGACAAATCCGAAACATTGAGTAAAATGCTCAAAAAAGAGGGTATCAAGCATCAGGTGCTCAACGCAAAATACCACGCAAAAGAAGCCGAGATAGTTGCACTTGCAGGACAGAAAGGCGCCATCACCATAGCTACCAATATGGCAGGCCGTGGTACCGATATAAAGCTCGGCGAGGGCGTCAAGGAACTTGGCGGTCTTAAAATAATAGGTACAGAGCGTCACGAATCAAGACGTATCGACAACCAGCTGCGCGGCCGTTCGGGACGTCAGGGTGACCCCGGCGAATCACGTTTCTTCCTTTCGCTTGAAGATGACCTTATGCGCCTTTTCGGTTCGGAAAAGACAGCAAATATGATAGCTGCACTCGGTCTGCCCGAGGACGAACCCATCGAAGCAAAGATACTCACAAAAACGATCGAAAACGCACAGAAAAAGGTCGAGGGCAACAACTTCGGCATAAGAAAGCGTTTGCTTGACTATGACCAGGTAATGAACGAACAGCGCGAGATAATCTATGCGGAGCGCTACGAAGTATTGAGCGGCGCCGACCTGCGCGACAAGATATACAATATGATAAAGAGCGTTATAGAGCTTAAAGTCAATGAGTATATCACAGACGACCTCGGCCCCGATGAATGGGATCTTATAGGTCTGAGCGACGGTCTTTTCCCGATATTCGGCATCAAGCCCGTTGCACTTACAGATGAGGAAAAGAACAACTTTGACAAGGAAAAACTTGTTGAAAAGATATATGAAGAATGCGCCGCTATCTATGACCAAAAGGAAGAAGAATTCGGCAAAGAGTTCCTTCGCGAAGTCGAGCGTGTTATACTGCTGCGTGCGGTAGACAGCAGATGGATGGATCATATCGACGATATGGATCAGATGCGTCAGGGCATATCCTTACGCTCCTACGGTCAGCGTGATCCTTTGGTAGAATACAAGTTTCTTAGCTTTGATATGTTTGAAGAGATGTCAAACAACATACAGATAGAAACCGTGCGAGGTCTCTTCCATGTAAGACCTGCCGTAACGGTAGAGCGCGAGCAGGTAGCAAAGCCCGTTGCCACAAACCGTGACGACAGCGCATCAAGCGGCCCCAAAAAGCGCAAGGAGCCAAAGATAGGCAGAAATGACCCCTGCCCCTGCGGAAGCGGCAAGAAATACAAGAACTGCTGCGGCAGAGAGGCATAACGCCTCTTTTGGAAAAAGCATTCTGCTTTTCCAATAATGTTACAATAAAAAATAACACGACCCAATGAGCGCATGTATATGCGCGAAAAAACATAACCATACAGCGAAAAAATAAAAAAGAATGAGTTTCGCCGACAATGTTTTCCCCCGCTTTTTCAAAAAGCGGTCAGGGGTCGCAGGGGACAAAGTCCCATACAAAAAAACAAAAAGGATTTGATAATATGATACTTGAGCTTGAACAGATAGGTGTTGAGCTTAATGCATATCAAAAAAATTTAGAAGAAATGGGTGACTCCCTTGATATTGCAGGTGCAGCGGCAAAAGTGGAAGAGCTTGAAGAAATAGCGGGCGACCCTGATTTCTGGAACGATATGGACAAGGCGCAGGGCATCTTACAGCAGACAAAGCAGCTCAAAAGCAAGATAGAGAGCTACGATGCCCTTAAAACCGCCTATGACGATATTTATACACTGATTGAAATGGGCAACGAAATGGATGACGAGTCCGTTGTACCCGAGGTAAAGGAAATGCGCGATAAATTCCTTGAGGACTACGAACATCTGCGCATATCCACCCTGCTGACAGGTCCTTACGACAAGAATAATGCCATTGTAACGCTGCACTCGGGTGCAGGCGGTACGGAAGCCTGCGACTGGGTGGGCATGCTTTACCGTATGTACTCGCGCTGGGTAGAAAAACAGGGCTTTGGTTTTGAGCTTCTGGACTACCAGGAAGGAGACGAAGCAGGTATAAAGTCCGCAACTTTCATGGTACGCGGCGAAAACGCTTTCGGCTACCTTAAAAGTGAAAAAGGCATCCACCGTCTTGTGCGCATATCGCCCTTTGACAGCAGCGGCAGACGCCACACCTCGTTTGCAAGCTGTGATGTAATGCCCGAACTTGACGACAGTATAGATGTTGAGATAAACCCCGATGACATCGAAATGCAGGTTTATCGTTCAAGCGGCGCAGGCGGTCAGCACATAAACAAGACATCGTCGGCTGTACGTCTTATACATAAGCCAACAGGTCTTGTTGCGGCATGCCAGAACGAAAGAAGCCAATTCCAGAACAGGGATATGGCAATGAAAATGCTGAAAGCAAAGCTCTACGAGCTGAAGTTAAAGGAACAGGGTGAAATGCTTGAAGGCATCCGAGGCGAG
>JAGAHK010000203.1 GCA_017627115.1 Bacillota bacterium
GATGAATATATAGAAGTCGGCATAAGAAAGCCCGACGGCGAAGAATGGCTTTTGGAGATAGACAAGGACGAATACGAAGATATAGGAATCGTTTTTGAAACGGGACTTATGGACAGGGCTAAAAGCTGCTCAAACAAGTGTATTTTCTGTTTTATAGACCAACTCCCGAAGGGTATGAGAAAAAGTCTTTATTTTAAAGATGATGATACTCGCCTTTCATTTTTGCAGGGTAATTATGCCACGCTTACAAATATGCGTGATGAAGATATAGAAAGGATAATCTTCTATCATCTCTCTCCGATAAATATATCCGTGCATACCACCGACCCCGAATTAAGGGTATATATGTTGAAAAATCCCCGCGCGGCAAACCTTTTCACCTATCTCGAAAAATTGCACGCAGCAGGTATTGAGATGAATTTTCAGATAGTTTTGTGTGCAGACATAAACGACGGAAAATATCTCGACAAAAGCATTGAGGATCTCAGCCGTTTTGTACCGCAGAGCAAAAGTATGTCAATAGTGCCTTTCGGCAAAAGCGACTACCGCGAAGGACTTTATCCGATAAGGCTTTTTACCCCCGATGAGTGTAAGAATATCATTGAACAGGTCGGCAGATGGCAGGAGAAATTCTTGAAAGAAAAAGGAACAAGGTTTTGCTTCCTATCCGATGAATTCTACATTACAGCAGGTGTTCCCCTGCCCGACTACGATTTTTACGAGGGCTTTCCCCAGCTTGAAAACGGTGTCGGCATGGTTACACTAATGGAGGATGAGTTTTCACACGGACTTTCGGAATTGAGACCCGATAATGTTCGCCGCAGGATATCCGTTGCAACGGGAAAAATAGCCTATGAATTCATAAAGAGTTTTTGTGACAGGCTCATGCGTAAGCTTAAAAACACAAAGATCTATGTATATGCTATAGAAAACAATTTTTTCGGCAAAACGATAACCGTAAGCGGACTTATAACGGGTACGGATATTGTGGAGCAGCTTAAAGACCGGGAAAAAGGCACTCATCTTATAATCCCCGAAAACGCTTTCCGAGCCGATACGACAATAATGCTTGATGATATGGATATCAGTGACATTGAAAAAGCACTTGATGTCACGGTTTTGCAGGGAGCGACCGAAGGACACCGTTTCATTGAACAGATAGTAAATATAAAAAGTTAATTATAGTGAACGTCAAAAATATTTGGACGTTCACTATAGGATGGGGCTCATAAATAATCCGCCTTAAGCAAGCTTAAGTCCGATTATTTAATTCGCTTACTATAAATTATTAAAAGATATTAGGAGGAAACAACATGGCAAAGCCTATTGTTGCAATAATCGGACGCCCGAATGTGGGTAAGTCCACACTTTTCAACCGTCTTGCGGGTGAGAGAATATCAATAGTTGAAGATACTCCGGGTGTTACCCGTGACAGGATCTATGCCGATGCTGAATGGCTGGATTATCATTTTACAATAATCGACACAGGCGGCCTTGAGCCCGAAAGTGATGATATGATACTTAAAAGTATGTACTCTCAGGCGGAAATAGCTATCGCTTCGGCAGATGTTATAGTTTTTGTTACAGATGTAAAAACAGGCGTTACCGACAGCGATATGCAGGTCGCAAATATTCTGCGTAAAGCAAACAAGCCCGTTGTACTTGCGGTGAACAAAGTTGACGATCTTGCAAAATACAGTATGGATGTTTACGAGTTTTATTCATTGGGTCTCGGCGATCCCATGGGCGTATCGTCCGCACAAATGCTCGGTCTCGGCGATCTGCTCGACAAAGTTGTATCGTACTTCCCCGACAATAACAAAGGTGAAGAGGAAAACGATGTGATCAAGGTTGCTATAGTCGGCAAGCCGAATGTTGGCAAATCCTCGCTTATAAACCGCATTTTAGGCGAAGAACGAGTTATAGTAAGCGATATTGCGGGCACTACCCGTGATGCTATCGACTCACCGTATACATATAACGGGCAGAAATATGTTTTTATTGATACCGCAGGTATGCGCAGACACTCAAAAGTCAAGGAAAATATAGAAAAATTTTCCGTTATTCGCGCTGTTGCCGCAGTAGAACGCGCCGATGTTGTAATAATAATGATAAATGCCGAAGAAGGTATTACAGACCAGGACACGAAAATAGCGGGTATTGCACATGAAGCAGGCAAGGCGGCTATAATCTGTGTTAACAAATGGGATCTTATAGAAAAAGACAATAACACGATGAACAAGTTTGTAAAGGACATTGATGCGGAACTTAAATATATGCCCTATGCACCTAAAATGTTTATCTCCGCACTTACAGGGCAGCGTGTTTCAAAGTTATTTGAACTTATAAATACAGTTAACGAAAACAATACACTGCGCATACAGACAGGTATTCTTAACGATGTACTTATTGAAGCAATGGCTATGAACCAGCCTCCTGCGGACAAAGGCAGACAGCTGCGTATCTATTACATGACTCAGGTGTCCGTTCGTCCGCCTACGTTTGTTCTTTTTGTAAACGATACGGAACTTCTGCATTTTTCATACAAAAGATATATAGAAAACCAACTGCGTGAAGCTTTCGGCTTCAAGGGTACTCCCCTGCACTTTATCGCGCGCAACAGAAAGGAATAAAAAATGTTCAGATTATGGTGTTTGCTTATCGGCTATGCGTTCGGCTGTTTTCAGTCTGCGTATATCATCGGAAGAATAAAGGGTATAGATATAAGAGAACACGGCAGCGGAAACGCAGGCTTTACCAACACTACCCGTGTGTTAGGTAAAGACCTTGGCTATCTTGTGTTTTTTCTCGATACGGCAAAAGTTATATGGGCGTATGTGATAGCAAGCCTTATTTTTGAGGGCGGCGGCACTTTTACTGCAGGGTTCAATGATTTCCCGAACGGTGTTCTGCCGGGAACTTATGCCGGCATAGGTGCCATACTTGGACATATATTTCCTTTTTACCTCGGTTTCCGCGGAGGCAAAGGCATTGCAAGTTCGCTTGCACTGATGTTTTGTATCGACCTTAAAGTGGCACTTATTACTTATATCATCGGTATAAGCGTTGTGCTGCTGACAAGGTATATTTCGCTTACATCGCTTGTTATGCTTGCTGTCTACCCTATCACACTAATAGTTTTCAAATATGACCCCGAGGTCATTATATTGATATGCTGTTTTTCTGTGCTTACATATATAAAGCACATACCAAATATAAAAAGATTGCTCAACGGTACCGAAAGCAAATTCGGCTACCAGAAAAAGGCGCTTGAACAGAAGCAACCACTTGAAAAGGAGGAGAAGTAAAATGAAAACAGTTGCAGTAATCGGTTCGGGAAGCTGGGGCACAGCCCTTGCAATTCAGCTTCACACAGCAGGAAATAAGGTAATACTTTGGTCTTTCAAGGAATCGGAAGCTACAGCTATTCTTACCGACCGCGAAAACAAAGAATTTCTGCCGGGTATAAAAATTCCCGAAGATATAGTTGTAACATACAAGGATGAAGATGTCGCATATGCCGATATGCTTATTTTTGCTACTCCATCCAAATTTGCAAGAAATATGGTAACACGTTTTCTTCCCTATATCAAAAAAGACCAGATCATCGTAAATGTTGCAAAGGGTCTTGAAGAAGATACCCTTATGTGTATCTCCGAAGTTATGGAAGAAGTTGCGCCCCAGGCAAAAGTTGCCGTTTTATCGGGACCGAGCCATGCGGAAGAAGTTGGCAGGGGCATGGCAACAACGGTTGTTGCAGCTTCAAAAGATGATGCTGTTGCAAAGGAAGTTCAATCAACTTTTATGTCGCCTATGTTCAGAGTTTATACAAGCTGTGATATTCTCGGCGTACAGCTTGGCGGTGCGCTTAAAAATCTTATCGCTCTTGCTGCGGGTGCCGCCGACGGCTGCGGTTTCGGTGACAACACAAAGGCAGCACTGATGACAAGAGGTATTGCGGAAATTGCACGTCTCGGTACAGCTATGGGAGCAAACGAGAAAACATTTGCAGGGCTTACGGGTATAGGCGATCTTATCGTTACCTGTACAAGTCAGCACAGCCGCAACAGACGCGCGGGTTTTCTTCTCGGACAGGGAAAGAAGCTTGATGAAGTTCTTGAAGAAGTACATATGGTCGTTGAGGGTGTTGTAAATGCCAAAGCGGCTTATTTGCTCGCCAAAAAATATAATGTTGAAATGCCGATCACAACAGTTATAAACGATGTGCTTTATAATAACCTCGATGTTAAAGAAGCAGTTTACAAGCTTATGACACGCGACAGGATAGAGGAATAAAATGCGTATTGACAAAGATATTCTATGGGACAGTCATATAGAAAATATCTACGAGATCTTAAATGCAGTAAAGCGCAGAGAAATTTTAGATGATATCTTCTTTATCTGTATTAACAAAAAAGGCATTATGCAGATAATTTCGTGCCGTCATATCTACAAAAACATCAATAAAACGAACGAGCTTAAAGTTATTGCCGCTGCGCGAGGCAAAGACAGTGCATTTGAAATGCTTTCAAAGCTCTATTCGGATTGGCTGAAAAATCACGGCAGTATCGAAGGGATAAATGATCATTACAAAATTTGAATATATGAAGGTGTATTATGCTTTTGACTATACTAAAAATTATTTTGTATATCATACTTATCCTTCTGCTCGTTATTTTGCTTTTGCTTGCCTTAATACTGCTTGCGCGGCTGAAATACAGTGTTGATGGTGAGTATGACAAAGACGACGGCAGGTTTTTGCTGCTTGCAAAGGCAAGCTGGCTTTTCGGCATTGTAAAAATCGAGTATTCACTTGGCGGAGAAAATGACGGTCTGAAGCTTATTCTTCCTTTCGGGCTCGGTACAAAAAAAGAAGAAGATTACGAGCCCGAACCTGTGGATGAAAACGATAAATCATCAAACAACGAAGCCGCCGACAATACAGAAGTTTTGTCCGAGCCCGAATTGTCAAAACAGGAAGAAAATAAGCAGGAAGAAAGCAAACAAGAAGAAATCATACAGGCAGAGAGCAAACAAGAAGAAATCAAACTGGAAGCCTTTGATAATAAAGATGATGTTAGCTTTCAAGAGGAAAAGCCAAAGGAAAAAGTCCGCAAAGAAGACAATAATATAAATAAGAAAAAGCCAAAACCGGGACACGAAAAAGCAAAAAGCAAAACTAAAAAAGAAAGTTTTGTTGATAAAATAAAAAAAACATACAGCGATTTTGACAAATTCAAAGAAACTTATGATATAAGGCTGCTTATAAAAAATACATTTGATTGTCTTATAGGTCTACTGAAAGCAATCGGCATAAAAAAAGGCAGTCTGAGCGGCGTCATCGGTCTATCCGATCCCTCACAAACGGGTATGGTATTGGGCGCATTAAGCATAGCAAATATTTATGTACCCGTTGAAATGGATATAAACGGCGAATTTGCAGGAGAGCGTTTGGCTTTAAAAGGTTGCATCATTGGAAAAACATATCTTCTAAAGCTGTTATGGCCGCTGCTTGTATATATTTTCCGCAGACCCGAAAGATCAATAATATGGGATTATTTTTTCAAAAAAGAAAAAAAAGAATAAAAACAATAAAAAAAGAAATACGAAAGGGAGAATGAAATGAGTACTTTAAACGAGAATTTTGAATCAATGTTTAGCAAAATGGAAA
>JAGAHK010000204.1 GCA_017627115.1 Bacillota bacterium
ATAATTTTAAAAAAGTAAACGATAATTACGGGCATTTACAAGGTGACAAAACCATTATGAATGCCGCACGAATAATGAGGTCTGCCGTTGGAAAAAAAGGTGAAGTGGGACGCATAGGCGGAGACGAATTTTTGATAATAGTTTCGGATATAGGTGAAACTGCGCAGGAAAATGTGCCGTTTTTGCGCTCACTGCGTTCAAGCATAGAGTTTTGTTTTAAAAATAAATTCGGTGATGTAAAAGTAACTTGTTCGGTAGGCGGTGCAAAGTTCCTGCGGGATGCCGATAACTTTGATGATATGTATCTGCTTGCGGACTATTGCCTGTACAGTGCAAAGCTAAACGGGCGGAACCGTTTTTCCATATATTATCCGCCGACCCAGCCGACACTTGAAGAAATAAAAAACAGCGGTCTGCATTCATATTTTTCGGACATAGTTACAAACGAAAGCAAATATGAGCATTTACTCTCGTCAATAAGTCTTATAAACCAAGTTAAAAACAATTCCGATGTCAAAGCGGTTTTCGATAAAACAGCAAAGGAAATTTTGTTGTATTGCTTCGTAGATGCCATAATATACATATCACTTACGGATGATAAAATGCATATCGGTTATTCCGAAATATGCGAGGCCGATTTTTGTGAACTGTGCAAATTGATCCGTTTATACAGCAATGAAATATCCGAAGAAATTTGTGCTGCTTTCGGCAAGCCCGACAGTGCAAAACTGAATTTTTCCGAATTTGAAGATTATATGATCGGCCGAAATATAGGTTCACTTATGCTTATCGGTGATAAAAACGAAAATGATGAACTCACAGGTTGTTTTGTTGTTTTTTCATATCAAAGATATAAAAACTGGTCGGCGTATGATAAACATATTCTGCCGATATTATGCAAAACGCTTACAAAACTTATCGTATAATACTGCGGCAATAATTGCAGTATTATACGATATTTTTGCCTTAAACAATTTATTTATCTTTGACAGGAATACATATCATCCAATCCGCATATTCACCCAAAGAACCCATAAAAAACATCACAGTATCTCCGCTTTCACAAAAATTGTTTTCGTGTAAAAATTTTTCTTTTCTTGCGTTAAATTCCTGTGCATAAGGTATTTGTTTTTCGGGAATGTTTGAATACTCTGACGGATAGCGGAACGAACCGTAAACGCATTTTTGCATAGGGTAGTATTCTATGTATTTGTCGTTATTGAATATATCGTGCAGTCCCACACGGTCTATATCCATTTCTTTTATTGCCCAGCCGAGATTTGGCATTACATTGCCGGATTTCAGATCTTCCTCTTTGTAAAGCATAATGCTTTGAACTTCGGGCGCTGCGTACATAAAATCGGATATAGTCTTAAGACGCTCTTTTTCTGTAAGCAGTTTTTCGCCCGAACTGTAAAGCACATAATAAACGGGCGGGCAGTCCATAACGGTAAAACCCTCACCCAAATTTTTGCATACATCTATCATTTGTATATTATCTCTAAGCCAATGCCTTAAAAATTTAAGGTGCTGTATTTCCTTGTCTATCTCTTCAAGTTTGTTTTGGGCAAGCTCCCTTATCTCCTCGTTGGGCTTGCCGCTGAAACTTTCTATTTCCTGATGCGTAAAGCCGCATTTTCTCAATAATCTTATAAGACCTATCTTTACAATATCACCCTGCGTATAGCTGCGGTAGCCAGATTCTGTGCTTTTATCGGGTGTGATATATCCGTTTTTTTCGTATCTCCTAATAGTATTTGTTGTTACTCCCAATACTTTTGCGAGCTCATTTGTTTTATATTTCACAAAAATCACTCCTTCTTTTTGTCATTATATAACAAAATTGATAAAAAATAAAGATTTTTTGAAATTTGCTGTTGACTGCGACATTGTGTAGTACTCTATTATAAAATCACACAGGAAACAGTGTAAAATGCAACAGCCGGCAGATTGCAAACACACAGATCTTATAATTAAAAATGCGAGGAGATATACAATGAAGAAGGTATTAAATAAAATAACAGCATGGGTTTTGGCGGCTGTAATAGCCGGCAGTCTTACGGTAAGTATGGTATTTGCGGATTCATCAACAAGTTGGAATTTCGGCAATACGAATTTCAATAATCTCGGAACTATTACCGTTAATACTGGTGTAAATAATTTAGGGCTTTACGCCTCACAGAGCAAGCCAATGAGCATAGTTTCCGACAGTCAGTCACTTAACGGCACCTCATACAATTATGCTGTCAGCTTAGGCGGTGCAGGTGCAGCAAATGCATCTCAAAAATACAGATGTATACAAGTGCCTGTAGCAAAAAACGCAAATAATGTAATAAAGATTACATTACGTTCTTCGGGTCAGGACAGCAGAAGCCTTGTTATAGGCAATGCCAACGGCGATAAATTGGGCACCGTGACCGCAGGAAAGGATATAAGCGTACAGACTTTCAATTTCAGCGGCAGCAATTCGGTACTGTATTTATACTCCGCAAACAGCGGTATAAACATATATAAAATACAGGTCGATTCCTACACATCGGGTAGTTCGGGCAATAATTCCTCATCCAATAATGCAAATACGGGGAATAAAGCAGGTTCCGCAGGCAATGTTTCAAATTCAAGCGGAATTATTACCGTTGACGGCAAAGGCAGTTACACAACACTTGCGCAGGCTTATGCGGCCTCATCAAACGGCTCGACCATAACTTTGGGTGCAGGCACATTTTACGAAACAGCAACCACAACAATAAATAAAAAAGTTACGATAAAAGGCGCAGGACAGAATAAAACCACGCTTAATTATTCCAAAATGGCAACAGGCGATGCCAACAGAGGTATACAGATAATAGGCAATTCTTCTGTAATACAAGACCTTGCTATCACAAAAGCGGGCGATAACGGTATATTTATAAGCGGTTCGGGCAATACGGTCAAAAATGTTACCGTAACAAAGTGCCAAGACACAGGCGTACAGATCTCAAGCGGCGGCGCAAATAACCTTATCTATAATGTGACATCAAATTATAATTACGACGATAAGACAGGCGGCGAAAATGCAGACGGTTTTGCCGTTAAACTTGAAGCAGGCAGCGGAAATGTACTTAAATACTGCTATGCAAACTATAATTCCGATGACGGTTTTGATTTATACAGAGCAGGCAACGCTGTTAAGATATATAACAGCGAGGCGAACTATTCTGGCGTAAATAACGGCAACGGCAATGGTTTTAAGGTAGGCGGTGCCTTTACTCCAGATAATCACTACCTTGAAAATTGTACAGCCACGGGCAATAAACTTGCAGGCTTTGACCAGAACAGCAACGCGGGTTCACTTACGCTTGTAAACTGTACGGGTACAAATAACTATATGAACTTCTTTATTTCCATAGCAGACGGACACAAGTGCGGTACTCATACATTGAAAAACTGCACATCCATAAACGGAAAAAATAAAGACAGCATAAAGAATTCAAACTGCATCAACTGCAAATTCAATACCTGATAATAGACTTAAATGATTTTTCATTTAAATTTTTGACTCCTTCTCTTAAAAACGGGACTGCCTTTTGTGACAGTCCCGTTTTTGATGTTCTGTAATTATTGATTTTAGGAATTTCTTCTGTTCTTTTCGGGGTGCAGACGATAGTATTCCTTTTTATCCTCATACATTCTTTCGTCAACTATCTTCATAGAACGGTTTATATCATATTCCCCACTGAAAATGCCTGTGCCGACAGCAAAGCTGATATTTTCGGTTTTGTTCATCATATCGCGGAGTTCCTCTGTTTGGCGTTCCAAAGCCTCTTCGGTTATATTCGGACACAATATCACAAATTCATCACCGCCCACGCGATATATCTCATTATCCTTAAAAGCACGTTTCAGCAGTGCAGCAGCTTCTTTCAGCATCTTGTCTCCCGCTTCGTGTCCTTCGTTGTCATTTACGGTTTTAAGCCCGTTCAGGTCGGCATAAACTATACCCATTGTTTCGGGTAGCGCACAGGTACCGTTTGTAAACATATTTATCCGCCTATCCATAGCATTTCGGTTTTTCACACCTGTCAGACGGTCAGCAATGCTCATAAATTCAAGCCTGTCAAGAAGCTGATGATTGGCAATAACAGCACCGATAAAAAATGTTGTTAATTCAAGAGTTTCTTTTATACGCATCATATTTTCGGTATCAAAGTTTGCAGCCCATATAAAGCCAACCAGCTTTTGCTGAAAACGAACCGAATAAAATACGATACTTTTAATATTGAATTTGTTTAACGAATCGTACCACTTTTCGTCACGTTCTTTTATAATACTCAAATCATCCAAGATCAGGCAGTCACTTCCCGCAAGGTCTTTTCCCATGCAAGAGCTGTTTCGTAAGGAGTACGCCCCATACTTTCGGCTAATTTGTTGAGATACGGTATATCTTCGCCGTTTTCATTTATCAGTGTACAAGTTTTTTCATTTTGGTCAACGGAAAATACCGCACAAAATTCCGAAGCGCATATTTCTTTCAGATTTTTTGCCGTATTTGTCATAGCCTGTGTAAAATCCATTGTTCTGTGAAGATCGGCACTGATATTAAGCACAGCGGAAGAAACAGCGGAGGAACGGTTGCCTATCGAATCCGTTTCGGGCTCGTCCGTATGTTTGCAGACATAGCAGCAATAGACGGTATCGGGTTTGCCCGAATCAAGCGGTAAATACATACCTTGTATCCATGAGCCGTGAGCGTTTGCGCAGGAATACAGCAATTCGTTTTTACTTGCGCATTTGTAGCAAAAGTTTTCAAAGTTTACATCGCGGAAATACAGTCTGTACGGAGTATCTGGTACAAACGCAGGCGCATTAGGATTTACAAAAGGCAGGATAGCTGCGTACAGTTTATTTATACGCATAAGCCGAATTTCGCTGAAACTCCCGTCGGGAAGAATATCAAAAGCATAAACGGCTGCAATGGCATTTATATTATCGACTAATTTCTGTAAAAACATTTCTTTTCCTCCCTTGCGGATTTTTATTAAATATACACGATAATTATTTAATATAATAATATCATAAATTTAATTTTTTATCAAGAAATGATTCCCGTAAAAATGCTCACCTATCTACACGATAAGTGAGCATATATTTTCAGATACCAAATATCTTCATATCATCTTCAACATTTGTGATGCCCGCAATGCCGAAGTTTTCGACAAGGACTTTTGCTACATTAGGCGAAAGGAATGCGGGAAGTGTGGGACCTAAATGAATGTTTTTTACACCGAGATAAAGCAGCGCAAGCAGCACGATAACGGCTTTTTGCTCATACCAAGCTATATTATAAGCTATCGGCAGTTCGTTCACATCATCAAGTCCGAATACCTCTTTCAGTTTCAGTGCGATAAGCGCAAGCGAATATGAATCGTTGCACTGTCCTGCATCAAGAACACGCGGTATGCCGCATATATCGCCAAGATCAAGCTTGTTATACTTATACTTTGCACAGCCTGCCGTAAGAATGACCGTATCTTTCGGCAGTTTTTCGGCAAATTCCGTATAGTAACTTCTGCTCTTTGCTCTGCCGTCACAGCCAGCCATTACAACAAACTTGCGTATTGCTCCCGATTTTAGGGCTTCGACCACTTTATCGGCAAGTGCAAACACCTGCTCATGTGCAAAACCGCCTACTATATCGCCTTTTTCTATCTCTTTCGGGGGGTCGCAAGCCTTTGCCTGTTCTATTATGGGCGAAAAATCCTTTGTTTCGCCGTAAGGTGCATCTATGTGCCTGCAACCGGGATAACCCGCCGCACCCGTTGTCCAAAGTCTGTCCTTATAACTGTCTTTCGGCGGAACGATACAGTTCGTGGTCATAAGTACGGGACCGTTGAAACTTTCAAATTCATCTTTTTGCTGCCACCAAGCGTTGCCGTAATTGCCTGCAAAGTGAGGATATTTTTTGAAGAACGGATAGTAATGTCCAGCAAGCATTTCGGAATGTGTATATACATCAACGCCGGTGTCTTTGGTCTGTTCAAGCAGCATTTCAAGGTCTTTGAGGTCGTGACCCGAAATAAGTATGGCGGGATTGTTTCTTACTCCAATGCTTATCTTTGTTATTTCGGGGTTGCCGTAAGCAGAAGTATTTGCGCTGTCTAAGTCTGCCATACCCTGCACGCCGTATTTGCCCGTTTCAAGCGTAAGTGCAACAAGATCATCAACGGAAAGCGTATCATCAAGCAGCTTTGCCAATGTTTCCTGAATAAAAATATCAACATCGGTATTGTCTTTCAACAGTGCGTTTGCGTGCTTTGTATATGCCGCAAGACCTTTCAGACCGTAGGTTATAAGCTCACGCAAAGAACGTATATCCTCGTTTTCGGTCGAAAGTACGCCGACTTGTTCCGCTTTTTCGGCAAACTTGTCCTCGTTTTCACACCATAAAGCGGCTTCGGGCAGTTTTTCCTTATGTTCTGACTTATGTAACAAATTTTCCTTTTCGGCAAGCGTTTCTTTTATCTTTTCAATAATATCATCTTTATCAAAGTTTGCATTTGTGATAGTTGTAAAAAGATTTTTTGTCACAAGGTGGTTTATTTCGGGACAGACCTCTATGCCCTCACTGCGTGCCTGTACGGCAGCGGCGGAGATACCCTTTGTGACATAAACAAGCAAGTCCTGCATGGCGGCAACATCGGGCGTTTTACCGCATACACCCGATACTGTGCACCCCTTGCAGCCTGCGGTCTCCTGACATTGATAACAAAACATACTCATATAGATTACCTCTCTTTCATATATTTTTCTTCAAGCCGTGCAAGCAGGTTTAAATATTTCTCCTGCACACCGGCTTTTGTTTGTTCTTCTTCAAAAATTTTTACTCTATTATTTATATCTTCCCACAGTTCCGCAGGCAATGTCCTTTCCGAAAGGGGATAAACGGCGTTATTTTCCTTTTCGGTGTGCATTTGCAGAAGATGTGCATAGCCCATTGCTTCGGTTATTATATCAAGTTTAAATTCGGTCTTTGGGTTCTGTTTGTACATATTCAGCGCAGTTTCCCATGCCATAACGTGTGCGCGTCCGAGCTGGTGTTCAACAAGCATACCGTGTGTTATCACCTGATCTGCGACTTTGCCTATCGTGTTTACCATTTCGGGGAAAAGTATTTTTTCTTCTTTTCCGTGGTGGTGAAGATTGGCATAATTGCGCACAAAATCAATTATTTCACGGTGTTCCGTATCGTCAACTTCTTCTCCTTCAAGAATACCGCAGCAAATTTTTTGTATCACCGCAAGCATACGGTTTATGTTTTTGTGTTCCTCGACCATCAAATCAATAGAATACATATTTTCACCTGCCTATTCTGTAATGTTTCGGCGAAAGTTCCGAAAATGCAAGACTGGTCTTGTCAAGCATACCCTTGAATGCTTCCGCCCTTAATATATAGTAGTTTTCGACATTCCCGCCGACAGACTCCCAGTAAGATGAATGTACATCAATTGTTTCTTCCCACAAAACACGGTCGTTTTCCTGCTCCGTTACCTTGTTTACACCGTCACAGGGCATACCGTTCACAAAGCTGTCGTTGTAAATTCTGTAAGCATCAGCGGGGCTTGCATTTTC
>JAGAHK010000205.1 GCA_017627115.1 Bacillota bacterium
CGTTCACTATAGGATGGGGCTCATAAATAATCCGCCTTAAGCAAGCTTAAGTCCGATTATTTAATTCGCTTACTATAAAAAATAACTTTTATACAATTTGGGGCGTTTCAATGATGTATCTCGGGGAAACACATCAGATCGGCATTATTTTTCGATGCCGTTTTGATGTATTCCAACGATTTTTCATAGTTTGAATTTATATCTTCTCTCATTTTCATTTGAGCAAGTGCTATTTTCATTTCCACCCCTCATCTTTTGCAGTCAATCATATAATTGCCGACCAAACGCCGCAGAGTTCTTTCAATATCGATTTTTTCCGTAAGGCACCATTCAAAAATGCAGCCTTTAACAAGTTTCAAGCAGTTGCTTTTGAAGATAGTAAATAACAGCGAAACAAATGCAGCGGTTGGAATGTCCTGCGGTCCCGACGGCTGTCATTAAGGAGAAATTTATGGTATTTATGATTCCCGTGCAGGGATATTTCAGCGAAAACTGCTATATATATGCAGATGATAAAACAAAACACGGTTTTCTTATCGACCCCGGTGCAGAGCCCGAAAAGATACTTGACTGCATTGAGAAAAACGGCATAACTATCAAAAAAATACTGCTTACACATGGGCATTTCGATCATTTCGGTGCCGTTCACGCACTTTGCAAGGCGTTGAGTGTGCCTGTATTTGCTTATTCCGACGAATACCTTTGTGACCCGAAGCTGAATTTATCACGCTTTTGCACAAATGATATGGTCATAGATTATGCGGAATGGTTCGATGACGGTGACATTATAACACTTTCCGAAACGGGTGAAATTTCATTAAAAGTGATATACACTCCCGGACATACCGAAGATTCCGTTATTTTCTATGATGAAAAAGCACATATCGCCTTTGTGGGAGATACCATATTCAAAGGCAGTATCGGCACCGATCAATATCCGGGCGGCAACAAAATGCAGCTTTACAACAGCATTGAAAATATAATTTTTCTTCTCCCCGATGAAACGGTCTTGTTTTCCGGGCATTCGGAGAAAACAACAATAGGTATCGAAAAGAAAAGATATTCGTAATATCTTATAGATTAATTTTTTACATTATGATATAATTACTGTATAGAAGAACTATGGAGGAGGTGACAACATGGCATCAATAGAAAAGGTTCAGCGTAAAGACGGCATACATTACAAAATAACGGTTAGCTGCGGTTATGACATAACAGGCAAAAAACTGCGTGAAAAGACTACATTCAAACCCGACCCTAAGCTAACGCCGAAACAGCAGGAAAAGGCTTTGCGTGACTTTGTATATGAATTTGAACACAAAGTTCTTAACGGACAGCTTTTGCAGGGTGAGAAAATAACCTTTTATGAATTCGTGCAGAAATGGGTAACGGAATATGCAAAAGCAGCTTTGGAGCCTTCGACCCTTCAATCCTACGCCAATTATCCGGATAAACAAATAATCCCTTATTTCGGGCACTATAAACTCAGCGAGATAAGGCCTTTGCATTTGCTGGAATTTTATAATTATTTGCAGGAAGACGGTGTAAGGATCGATGGGAAGACCGGCGGTTACTCTGCCGGAACTATCAAAAAGTATCATGCCATTTTGTCGACCTTGTTTTCATCTGCGTGTAAATGGGAAATGATCGAGTCCAACCCATGCGACAAGGTATCTCCGCCAAAACAGAGTGATACACAAAAACTAAAATATGGTGGACAGATCGCTTGCAGTCAAGTTCGGGCGAATGGTCGGGAAATCTGTGCGATTTTTATTTCCGTGTGTACAATAAACTTATCAAGGATATAAAAGTCCCGTTTAAAATCGAGGGCGGTGAGAGAATAGACGATACTCCTGTTCATAAGGCTTTAAGAGAAGCACTTGCAAACTGCCTTATCAACACAGATTACTACTGTTCGAGGGGCGTTGTCATCCGCAAAGAAGCCGATAAAATAGTTTTTGAAAATCCCGGTTATATCCGTACCGGTAAAAAGCAAATGAGAAAAGGCGGTGTTTCCGATCCC
>JAGAHK010000206.1 GCA_017627115.1 Bacillota bacterium
AAAAACAAAAATAATTTTAGCCGATGGCGGCGCATTTGTAGGCGACCATGCTAATGTGAAGCCTAACAGGCTGAACATAGCAAACAGAGCCGTTAAGCAAATGTGCAAAATTATTTTTGGTATCCTTAAATCAGCGTTTCCCTAAAAAAACGCTTATTTCACAAGAATAAAGGAGGTTTATTTATGAATACACAAAAATTCACACAAAAAACTATTGAAGCCATCCAATTGGCGCAGAATATATGTATCGACAACAGCAACCCTGCTGTTACCTGCGAGCATCTGTTTCTTGCTCTTTTAACGCAGGAGGGCGGCATTACGGCGGAGATACTCAAAAAAATGGAGATAGACACAAACCGTGTTATCCGCCATGCAAAAGAGCTGGTAGAGGAACTGCCGACAGTCAGCAGTACAGCCAATGTCTATATGTCAAACGAGGCGGGCAGCGTTATCCACAAAGCCGAAGCACAGGCAAGCTCTATGGGCGATGAGTATGTCAGCGTCGAGCATATTATGCTTTCGCTGCTTGAAAACCCAAGCCCGAAATTAAAGGAACTTTTCCGCAGATTTTCCATAAAAAAGGAAAACTTCCTCCGCGCACTGCGCGATATACGCGGTAACTCCCGTGTTACCACCGACCATCCCGAAAGCACTTATGATGTGCTGAACAAATACGGTCAGGATCTTGTGTCTTTGGGCGAAAAAGGCAAGCTTGACCCCGTTATCGGACGTGACAGCGAAATTCGCAATGTAATACGTATCCTTTGTCGTAAGACAAAGAACAACCCCGTGCTTATCGGTGAACCCGGTGTCGGCAAAACGGCTATCGCGGAGGGTCTTGCGCTGCGTATCGTAAAGGGCGATGTGCCCGATAACATCAAGGACAGACGTATCTTCTCGCTCGATATGGGCGCGCTTATCGCAGGCGCAAAGTATCAGGGTGAGTTTGAGGAAAGGCTCAAAGCCGTATTGCAGGAGATAAAAAAGAGCGAAGGCAAGATCATTATGTTCATAGACGAACTGCACACCATTGTGGGCGCAGGCAAAACAAGCGGCGCAATGGACGCGGGCAACCTGCTCAAACCTATGCTTGCAAGGGGCGAACTGCATTGTATCGGTGCGACCACTCTCAACGAATACCGCAAGTATATCGAAAAAGATGCGGCGCTTGAAAGACGTTTCCAGCCCGTTATGGTCAGCGAGCCTACTGTTGAGGATACTATCTCGATATTGCGAGGCCTTAAAGAACGCTATGAGGTATTCCACGGCGTAAAAATACAGGATCAGGCGCTTATTGCCGCCGCTGTGCTTTCAAACCGCTATATCACCGACAGATTTCTGCCCGACAAGGCTATTGACCTTGTGGACGAAGCCTGTGCGACCATCCGCACCGAGATGGACTCCATGCCGCAGGAACTTGACGAGATAAGAAGACGTATAATGCAGCTTGAGATCGAGGAGACCGCTCTTAAAAAAGAGGATGACAAACTTTCCCAAGAACAGCTGGAGCGCGTGAAAAAAGAACTTTCGGAATTCCGCGATCAATTCAACGGTTTAAAGGCAAAGTGGGAGAATGAAAAGACCGCCATAGACCGTGTTCAGAAATTGAGGAAAGAAATAGAGAACATAAACAAAAAGATAGAGGTTGAAGAACGCAATTACAATCTGAACGAGGTAGCCGAACTGCGTTACGGCAAACTGCCCGCTTTGCAGAAAGAACTTGCCGAGCTTGAAGTTGTGGCGGAACAGGCACAGAAAGGCGACAGCATACTGCGCGACCGCGTGAACGAGGATGAAATAGCACGTATAGTCGGCAGATGGACGGGTATACCCGTTTCAAAGCTGATGGAGGGCGAAAGACAAAAACTGCTTGCGCTTGAAGATATACTGCATAAGCGCGTTATCGGTCAGAATGAGGCAGTGGAAAAAGTAACCGAGGCTATTATCCGTTCGCGTGCGGGTATACAGGATCCGAACAGACCTATCGGCAGCTTCCTCTTCCTCGGTCCTACGGGTGTCGGCAAGACCGAGCTTGCAAAGGCTCTTGCGGAATCGCTTTTTGACGACGAGAAAAATATCGTCAGGATAGATATGTCCGAATATATGGAAAAATTCAGCGTGAGCCGCCTTATAGGAGCGCCTCCGGGATATGTCGGCTATGAGGAGGGCGGTCAGCTTACCGAGGCTGTGCGCCGCAGACCGTATTCCGTAGTGCTTTTTGACGAGATAGAAAAGGCACACCCCGATGTGTTCAATGTGCTTCTGCAAGTGCTTGATGACGGTCGTATCACAGACAGCCAGGGCAGAACGGTGGATTTCAAAAACACCATAATCATCCTTACTTCAAACCTCGGCTCGCCTTATATCCTTGAGGGCATACAAAACGGCGAAATAAGCGAGGAAGCGCGTTCGCAGGTGGATTCGCTGCTTAAACAGCATTTCCGCCCCGAATTTCTTAACCGTCTTGACGAAATAGTTTACTACAAACCTCTTGCAAAAGACGAGATCGGCGCAATCGTGGATCTGATGCTTGCAGACCTTAACAAAAGGCTTAAAAACAAGCAGCTCTCCGCAGAAGTCAGCGAAAATGCAAAGAATTATATCATCGAAAACGGTTATGACCCCGTTTACGGCGCAAGACCGCTTAAACGCTTTATACAGGCGCATGTCGAAACACTTGTCGGCAGGATGATAATTAAAGAAAATCTTGAACCCGAGACCGTTATAAAAATAGATACGGATGCAAACGGACTTGTTTGCAGGGTATAAGCCAAAGTTGAGGGTGCCGCATTAAGCTCCACCCTCTGGCAAAAAACAGGTTTTTTGCCAATTAGCAGACTTGTCTGCGTGCATCAAAGATACACTTGCAAGTCTGTAGAGTATGCAGACTTCGTCTGCTCCTCGGCGAAAACGCGGTATAGCGGCAG
>JAGAHK010000207.1 GCA_017627115.1 Bacillota bacterium
ATTATAAGTTTCCATGGCATTTGATTTTTGTGATAATCAAGCGACATCGGGTGTGTTACCATTTCAAAACCGTCGCTTATCGAGCCGTCTGACTTCACATAAAGTCTGTCATCGTCATTGTTGGCAATATCCATTATCTTTTTTGCGTTGCTTGTGCTGTGACCGCCTTCGTCAACTTCAAGTTCTACACCCATATAACGTGTATCCTCGCCATAGAAAATAGGATTGGGCTTGTAACTGTACTCGCGTATGCTTCCACCGGAGCGTTCCATATAACAGTCGTGGCAATAGGGATAATCGTCATCATCGCTTAAATAGTAGGCATCATCATTGTGAATCAGCCTGTTGCAGTCATCGCATCTTGTGTAATAGTTGTCGTAACAGCTTTGGCAGATACTTATGTTGTTATCCGTGATCTCATCATCGTTATACGCCCGCTCTCCGCAGCAGTCGCAGATAAATGTCACATCATCAAGACAGTTTTGGCAGTAGATGTTCCCGTCAAACTCCATTGCCTCATCGGGTGTTAATACTTCGCCGCATTCGCAGCACACTAATTTCTTTGCTTTTTCGTTCATAATATATATTCTCCTTTCGTGGTATTGCGGTATAACCGCGTTTATACACAGGAATAATATATATTTGAAATGTGAAAAAATACTGCGTTTTGCATTTTATCGGGTTATATACCGATAAAGTTATTGACATTTGTGCCGGCAAAGGATATAATTACAGTAAGAGGGGGTATATAAATGTTAGTATACAGAAAAAAATATATGGACAAGATAATTCCGTTTATAGATACGCCTTTTATAAAAATATTGACGGGAATTCGACGCTGCGGCAAATCATCAATACTTTCCATGCTCATTGATGAATTGAAAAAAAGGAAGATCAACGGAGAACAGATAATTTCATACAGATTTGATTCACTTGAATTTGATGAAATAAAGACAGTGAAAGATCTTTATACAGAAGTAAAATCAAGGCTTTGTGACGGAAAAAAAACCTATTTGTTTTTTGACGAGATACAGGAAATTGAGGAGTGGGAGAAAGCGGTCAATTCGCTTATGTCCGATTTCGATGTTGATATTTATATCACGGGTTCAAACTCACGTATGATGTCTTCGGAAATATCAACTTATCTGTCGGGGCGTTATGTATCGTTTAAGATATTGCCTCTGACATTTGGTGAGTACCTTGATTTCAGAAAAAGTTATACGGATATAAACGATACACAAAAAGAGTTTTTACATTACCTTAAAATTGGCGGTTTCCCGGCGGTAAATATACGGGAATATACTCCCGATGAGGTTTATACGGTAGTCAGAGATATTTACAATTCGACTATCTTTACAGATATAGTCAAAAGCAGCAAAATACGAAAAATTGAACTGTTGGAGAGGATAGTCAAGTATGCTTTCAACAATATCGGGAAGACATTTTCTGCTTTGACTTTATCGAAATATATCAAAAGCCAAAACCGTACAATAGATACGGAAACGATATACAGCTATCTTGAAAAACTTGAAAAAGCATATATATTGCATCGCTGCAGCCGTTATGATATAAAGGGCAAGGAATATCTTAAAACACAGGAAAAGTTTTATCTTGCGGATTTGTCGCTGCGCCATGCGGTGCTTGGCTACAGTCCCGACAGTATTCCTGCCTTAATGGAAAATGTGATATACCTTGAATTACTGTCAAGGGGCTATGATGTTTATGTCGGAAAGTTTGCCGATACCGAGGTGGTTTTTGTTGCAATGAAGCAGGAAAACAAACTGTATGTTCAAGTCACCTACGAGATAAACCGTAATGATACAGAAAAAAGAGAGTATGGCAAACTACTTGATATAAAGGATAATTATCCCAAATACGTTGTTCGTATGGATGATCTCGCAGGGGGCAATTATGAGGGTATAAGGACAATGCATATTGCTGATTTTCTACTCTGTGAAGAGTATTGACAGTAAAATAATAAGAAAGAGAGTGATATTTATGAAAACTTTGGTTGTATTTTTCAGTGCCGAGGGGACAACTGCAAAAGTGGCAAAAAAACTTGCCGAGATAAAAAGTGCGGATCTGTTCGAGATAGTTCCCGAACAGCCTTATTCAGAGGCTGACCTTAGATGGATAAATCCATTGGCAAGATGCAATAAGGAAAAATTGGGGAAAAAAGATGTTCCCGTTGCAGGAAAAGTTCAAAACTTTACCAAATATGATAATGTTTATATCGGTTTCCCGATTTGGTACGGTTCCGCACCCAATGTAGTCAATACGTTCTGCAAAGCATACGATTGGAGCGGAAAGAAAGTGTACGCTTTCGCAACTTCCGGCGGCAGCGGAATAGGTAAAACCGCTGAAAAACTGCGTCCTTACTTAAGCGGTGTGGAAACAGTCGAAGCTAAACTTGTTCACAGTGCAGAAGAAGTATAAAAATTCAAAAAATACGCGAAGCCACAGGAAAAGCGGCCTCGCGTATTTTCAGTTTTGGCATTTATATTCGGCGATCATTCGGTAAAATGTACTTTTCTTCAAATTAACACGTTTCATAAACTCTTTTGCTGTAATATCGCCCTTTATCCACAGGTCATACGCTCTATTCCAATTATAAAACTTGACACATTTCAAAAAATCAAAGTATAATTAAACACAAAGGAGTGTGTCAGTAATGAGTACAGGAAAACAATACGATGAGGAATTCAAGAAGCAGGCAATACTGTTGGCTAAAGAAATAGGAAATACCGCTGCGGCCAATGAACTCGGTATACCGAAAGGCACCATAGGGACGTGGATGAAAAAGGCGCGTTCGGGAGAAATAGACACCGGAACGGGCACGCGCACGCCCGAGGAGTCTATGAATCTTGCACAGCAGCTCCAAGCGGCAAACAAGCGCGTACAGGCTCATCCTCTGTAGGCTGTACACGCCTTTGGCGTGTCACGCCATAACTCATAACCAACGGAATTGCAAGCAATTCCAAATTCAGTGGGAGCTTGAACATTGCACCGCAAAGATAGATGCGGACAGGCTTTGCCTGGCTTTTGCGCAGCAAAAGTGCTGACCCACTGAATTTTAAGTAAGCACCCCC